>JAFSHJ010000328.1 GCA_017440425.1 Oscillospiraceae bacterium
GGGCTCGAACCCTCGACCTCTAGCGTGACAGGCTAGCGTTCTAACCAACTGAACTACCGGGCCAAAAACGTTGCCGCGATTTGGTGGGAACAACAGGGCTCGAACCTGTGACCCCCTGCTTGTAAGGCAGGTGCTCTCCCAGCTGAGCTATGCTCCCTCGCTCGCGGCTTTATTATTATAGCTCATTCAAGGAGGTTTGTCAACACTTTTTTTCAAAAAAATAAAAATTTTTTTGAAAAAATTTGGCGCAGGTCGGTTTTTTGGCTATATTGCAGGGAAAAGTCGGTTTTGAAAAAACGCCCGATTATAAAAAATCGGGCGAAAAACGCAGAATTTGCAGAAAAATATGTTACATCACCGAAAATTCGTAAACGGTGCGTGAAAAATATTTTTCATCGGCCTTAAGAACAACGGATGGGAATTCGGGATGGTTGATGGAATCGGGATAGTGCTGCGTTTCAAGGCAGAAGCCGTCGTTTATCTGATATGTGCGGCCGCCTCTGCCTGCGCCCTCGGCGCAGGTGATGACGTTGCCGGTGTAGAGCTGAACTCCCGGCTGGTCGGTGTAAACACGCATAAGGCGTCCGTTTTCAGCGCAGCGGGCCTCACAGCAGAGTGCAAACTCGCAGCCGGAATCAAAGACGAAGTTGTGGTCGTAGCCGCTGCCGTATTTTATCTGCTCGTCGTCGGCGTTGATGCGCTCACCGATGGGACGGAAGCTGTGGAAATCAAAGGGCGTGCCGTCTACGGGACGAAGCTCGCCGGTGGGGATGAGTGTGGAATCCACGGGAGTGAAATGAGATGCTGCTATGCGAAGCTCCTGAGAGAGCACGTTGGCGCTGCTGTCTGCGCCGCCGCCTGCCAGGTTGAAATAGCTGTGGTTGGTGAGGCTGAGAATGGTGTCAGCATCGGAAATAGCGGAATATTCAATGGAGAGTGCGTTGCTTTCGGTGAGAGTGTAAACGATGGAGACGGAGAGATTTCCGGGATAGCCCTCCTCGCCGTCGGGGCTGAAGTAGGAGAGCTTTACGCTGCCGTCCACCATCTCGCTGTCCCAAATGCGGCAGTTGAAGCCGTGTTTGCCGCCGTGCAGGTGGTTGGGTCCGTCGTTTTTAAAGAGGGAATAGCTTCTGCCGTTAAGAGTGAATTCACCGCCGGCAATTCGGTTGCCAATGCGTCCGATGGCTGCACCGAAATATCCCTCGCCGTTGATGTAGCCTTCGATAGTGTCGTAGCCGAGGGTAACTTCGCCAAAGCAGCCGTTTTTGTCGGGAGCCATAACGGAGAGCACCAGACCGCCGTAATTGCAGACGGAAACACTCATGCCGCTGCCGTTTTTCAAAACGAATGAATATATCTCTTTGCCGTCAACAAGGTCAAAATTGTTTTTTTCAACAGTTGTCATTATATATTCTTCCTTTCGGTGGGTTTTCTTGACAATAACCGCGTTGAACAATATAATTATACATATAAGAGGATAACATATCAAGCGCAAGCGAGAAATAATTGCAAATAACAGCAGAAAAAGGAGAACGCACCGATGTATGCATCATTATACAGCATGGGACTTATCGGAATAGACGGCTGCGTTGTGACGGTGGAGGCGGATTCCTCACCGGGACAGTTTTTGTTCGAGGTGGTGGGTCTGCCCGATGCCGCCGTAAGAGAGGCACGTGAGAGAGTGCGCTCCGCAATGCGCAACAGCGGTCTGCAGTTTCCCTCCGGCAGAATGATAGTCAACCTTGCCCCTGCAGATATAAGAAAGGTGGGTCCCGCATTCGATCTTCCCATCCTCATCTGCGTTGCATTGGCATCGGAAGCGCTGGTCGCTCCCAACATAGATCTCTCCAAATCGGTGATTTTCGGCGAGATATCCGTCAGCGGAGACGTGCGTCCCATCCCGGGTGCGCTGCCAATGACCATCGAGGCAAAGCGCCACGGTTTCACGTCGGTGTTTTTGCCGGAGGAAAACGCAGACGAGGCGAGCTACGTTGAAGGGATAGACATCTATCCCGTGGCAAGTGTGCGTCAGCTGGTGGATCACCTCTGCGGCAGAAGAAAGATAGAACCCAAGCCCCACCGCACTCCCGACCCCAAGCGCCATTATTCCGATATGCTTGACTTTGCAGATGTCAAGGGACAGCTTGTGCCCCGCCGTGCAGCGGAGATCTGTGCCGCAGGCGGACACAATATGCTGCTCATCGGAGGACCGGGTTGCGGAAAAAGCATGATCTGCAGCCGTCTGCCATCCATAATGCCGGATATGACCTCTGACGAGATAATCGAGACCACCAAGATATATTCCATCGTCCACGCACTCTCCAAAGAGGAACCTGTGATGGACCACAGACCCTTCCGCTCGCCCCACCACACAATTTCGGCGGTGGCGCTGGCAGGCGGCGGTACCATTCCCCGCCCGGGCGAGGTATCCCTTGCCCACAACGGTGTGCTCTATTTTGATGAGGTGCCGCAGTTCGACCGTGTTGCGCTGGAGGCTCTGCGTCAGCCGCTGGAGGATAACAAGGTCACCATCTCCCGTGCCACGGGACAGCTCACCTTCCCCTGCTCCACCATCTTCGTCTGCTCCATGAACCCCTGCCCCTGCGGACATTTCGGTCAGCCGAACGCAAAATGCACCTGCTCCGAAAGCGCCATAACCAGATATCTCGGCAGGATATCGGGACCGCTGCTGGACAGAATGGATCTCCACGTGGACGTGCTGCCTGTGGATTTCGATAAGCTCTCCGGCAACGAGCGCAGCGAAAGCTCTGCGGAGATAAGGGTGCGCACCAATGCCGCAAGAAAAATTCAGCAGCAGCGATATGCCGGCACCGGCGTTTCCTGCAATGCAAAAATGACGGGAGCCCAGCAGCGTGAATTCTGTCAGCTGGATGAGAGATCTGCAAAGCTGCTTCGCAATGCTTTTGACAGATTGGGCCTTTCCGCAAGAGCCTACGACCGTATCGTTCGTGTAGCACGCACCATCGCAGACCTCGACGGCAGCGAAAATATCCGTGCGGAACACGTTGCGGAAGCCATCAGCTACCGCAGCTTGGACAGAAAATATTGGAAAAGAACCTGAAACACCGCCTGAACAACGGTTTTTTCAAAAAAATTTCAATTAAAGTGAAGAATATTTTGTTTTTTTCTAAAAATGCTCTTGCTTTTTTTGAAAGTATGTGCTATTATCTTAATGTTGACCCTAGAATGAGAGAGGTGAATTGACTTGAAAGACGGTATCCATCCTAACTACGAGAAAACCACGATTCGTTGCGCTTGCGGCGAGGTTATAGAGACCGGTTCAACTAAAAAGGATATTCGCGTTGAAATTTGCTCAAAGTGCCATCCGTTCTTTACCGGCAAGCAGAAGCTTGTTGATACAGGCGGTCGTGTTGACAGATTTAAGAAGCGTTACAACATCGGTTGAGAAATCGCATAAGCATTGTAATCACGATTATAGGGACGGGATATTCCTGTCCCTATATTTGGCTGTCTAAAAAAGATCAGCAAAGCACGGCGGCAAAACAAAATTTGTGCCGCCGTTTTTTATATTAACCGCAGCCGTGCCGAATTTTTAAGGAGGAAAACAAGATGGGAGATTATAAAACCGTTGCCGATTTTTATTCGGACGAATTTGTGGAAAAGCGTTCCCGTTTCATCGGATATATTGCTCCCGCACAAACTCCGGAGGAGGCAACTGCGTTTATCAACGAGATAAAGGCAAAGCATTGGGATGCCACCCACAACGTCTATGCCTACATATTGCGTGAGGGTCAGCTCTCACGCTACAGCGACGACGGCGAGCCGCAGGGCACGGCAGGAATGCCGGTGCTGGGTGTGCTGCAGAAATCGGGACTCACCGACGTGGTGGTGGTGGTGACGAGATATTTCGGCGGAATACTTTTGGGCGGCGGCGGCTTGGTGCGAGCCTATTCCCACGGCGCCGCAATTGCGGTGGAGGGCGCAGAGATACTGAATATGCGCCTTTGCAAGGTGTTCACCGTGGATTCCGACTATACCCTTTACGGCAAGATAAGCCGTATGCTGCCAAGGTTCAACATTCAGCAGCAGAATATAGAGTTCGGTGCATCGGTGGTGCTCACGTTGGCGGCGCTGCCCGATGACTACGATGCATTCACCCGTGAGCTCACCGAGATATCCGCAGGCGGAATTGTGCCGCAGCTGATAGAAGAAACATATTTAAATAAAAATTAACAATTTAAACAAAGGAAAAACCACGCGAAAAAGCGTATATATTGTATAGAAGCGCAGAACGAGAAAAATCCGAAGAAAGCGGTGATATGCTTGAACAACCTCACAGTAAGAGAGAGAACACAGCAGCAGGAGCTCATCACCTTGTCGGAATATGCCTGCAAGTCTGTTGAAAGCAAGGGAAGAGACAGGACGGAAGAGCCCTGCCCCATCAGTACCGATTTTCAACGGGACAGAGACAGGATACTCCATTGCAAATCCTACCGCAGACTGATGCACAAAACCCAGGTGTTTCTCTGCCCGGTGGACGACCACTACCGCACAAGGCTCACCCACACAATGGAGGTATCGCAGATAGCAAGGACCATTGCAAGAGCCCTTCGCCTTAACGAGGACCTCACCGAGGCCATTGCTTTGGGACACGATCTGGGCCACACACCCTTCGGTCACGCAGGTGAGCGCAAGCTGGATCAGATCGACCCCAACGGCTATAAGCACTATCAACAGAGCGTGAGAGTTGTGGAGAGGCTGGAGAATTCCGGCAGAGGTCTCAACCTCACAGAGGAGGTCCGCAACGGAATTATGTGCCACACAGAGGGCAGGCAGGCGGATACGCTTGAAGGCAGGGTGGTGCGCATTTCGGATAAAATTGCCTACATCAACCACGATATCGATGATGCCATCCGTGCAGGGGTGCTCAGCGAGGAAGAGCTTCCCGCAAGCTGCCGCAGCGTGCTGGGCGGCAGAAAGACAGCACGCATCACCACAATGGTCACCGCCATCGTGGAGGCTTCGCAGGACAAGCCGGATATCATCATCCCGTCGGAGATATACAGCGAGTTCCAAAAGCTGACGGCATTCATGTTCGAAGCCGTTTACACCAA
>JAFSHJ010000329.1 GCA_017440425.1 Oscillospiraceae bacterium
AGAGCTCACCGTTGCGGAAACGGTTGTGGTAAGCGCGCTCCTCACCGCTGGTCTCCATCTGTGCAAGGGTGTTGCGCAGGTTGTGCTCATAGCCGCCCTCGCAGTAGATGAGTTCGCCAAACAAGCCCTTGCGGACCATGTTCATAACCATCAGCTCGTTGCGGCAGTAGCAGCAGTTTTCCAGCATCATAACGGGAGTTTTGGTGCGCTCATAGGCGTGTACGAGCTGCCAGAGCTCATCGATGGATGCAGCACCGCCAACCTCAATGGCAGCGTATTTGCCTGCTTCCATGCAGTCTGCGGCAATTGCAAGGTGGGAGTTCCAGGAGGTGGGGATAAACACAGCCTCAAGCTCATCAATTTTAAGCATATCGCGATAGTCGGTGAAGGTTTTGGGAGCGGGCTTGCCGTATTTTTCAAAGATGCCGAGAATCTTTTTAATGGGCTCTTCATAAAGGTCGCATACAGCGATAACTTCAAGGTCATCCATCCTGAGGAAAGCAGCCAGCAGCACCTCTGTGCGGACACCGAGACCTACTATACCAACTTTAACTGTTCTTTTCATAAGATATCTCCTTTGGGGTTAAGGGTTTATCAAAGTCCGAGGAAGTTTCTCATAATGCCGATGAGGGCATGTGCCTTTTCAATGTCGTCGCGCTCGCAGAAGATGCGGATGAGGGGCTCTGTGCCGGAGAAACGGCAGTTGATCCAGCCTGCGCCCTCTGCAAATGTAACCTTCAGACCATCGTCATAGCTGACCTTTTCCACAGCCATGCCGAAATCAGGGAGAAGTTTATCACTAAAGAGAGTTTTTTCGATCTCATTCTTCTTCTCCTGAGAGAAGCGGCAGTCAAACTCAGCCATTTCAAAGTTGCCGTAGGTCTCGTGGATCTCGTCAAGGATAGCGCTGAGGGGCTTGCCGATGGTGCAGAGCATCTCAACAATGAGTGCAGCGGCATAGATGCCGTCTTTGCCGGAGATGTGTCCGCGAACTGTGAGTCCGCCGGAGCTTTCACCGCCGATAAGAGCGTTGGAAACGTCCATCTGATGGCTGATGTGCTTGAAGCCAACGGGGACCTCGTAGCAAACGTCGCCGAGATCTTCGGCAATGCGGTCGAGCAGGTGGGTGGTGCAGAGGTTGCGCACAACGCCGCCTTCCCAGCCCTTATATTTGCGGAGATAGTAATAGAGAAGCACCATAATGTCGTTGGGATGGATGAATTTGCCGGATGCGTCGATGAGACCGATGCGGTCTGCGTCGCCGTCGGTGCCGATACCGAGATCGTAGCCGTTTTCCACAACGCGGAGGCTCAGCTGCTTAAGGGTTTTTGCGGAGGGAGAGGGCAGGCGTCCGCCGAAGAGGGTATCGTGGCGGTCGTTGATTACATCCACCTCGCAGCGGCAGGTGAGCAGGATGGTCTGCAGGCAGGTACGGGAAACGCCGAACATGGGGTCAAGCAGCACCTTGACGGAGCTGTTCTTGATCTTTTCGATGTCAAGCACGGAGAGAATGCTGTCGATATAGTCATTCGTGGGGTTGATGATCTTGATGGTGCCGTCGTTTACGGCGCTGTCAAAGCAGACAGAGCGGGGCTCTGCAACGCGGGCAATGTAGCCTTCCAGCTCGTCGGTGACCTCTTTGGAGGCATCTCTGCCGCCGAGGGTAAAGATCTTTACGCCGTTGTATTCAGCGGGGTTGTGGCTGGCGGTAATAGCCATACCGTAGTGGCAGCCCAGCTTTTTAACGGTGAACATGATAAGGGGAGTGGGGGATTCGCCTGCAATGAAATATACGGGGATGCCGTTTGCTGCAAGCACCTGAGAGCACCATTTTGCCGCTGTGTCAGACATAAAGCGTCTGTCGTAACCGATGGCAACGGGGGAATCTTTAACGCCTTCAGCAGCCATTTTGTCTGCAAGACCCTGAGCAAGCAGCTCAAGGTTTGCTTTTGTAAAATCGTCGGCGATAACTGCACGGAAACCGCCGGTACCGAATTTGATCATATTTAAACATCCTTTCGATTTCAGTCAGTTATAAAATTATGCACGCTCTTTGAGAATGGCTTCGCATTTTTCAAGCTCTTCGGGAGTGTTTACGCCCAGAAGCTGCTTGCCGTCGTTGATGGTGTAGGTCTCGATCTTGCCGCCGTTTTTGCGGATGAGCTCGGGAGCGTCGGTGAGGTAATATTCACCCTGAGCGTTGTTGTTGCGCAGGTTGCCGAGAGCCTCAAACAGCTTTTCGGAGTTGAAAACGTAGATGCCGATGTTCAGCTCTTTGATAAGCTTCTGCTCGGGAGTGCAGTCTCTGTCCTCAACAACTGTCACAAACTTGCCCTCTTCGTCACGGATGATGCGTCCGTAAGCCAGCTTGTCGTCGGTGATGCCGGTGATGATGGTGCAGTCTGCACCGGCACTCTCGTGGGTGAGAAGAGCGTTCTTATAGGTGTCGGGGGTGAAGAGGGGCATATCGCCGTAGCAAACCAGAACGGGACCGCGGTAGCCTTCAAGAATATCTCTTGCCATGTTAACTGCGTGGCCTATGCCCAGCTGTTCATCCTGAACTGCGAATGTGTAGCCGGGGAACTGCTCGATGACCTGCTCACGCTTGTAGCCTACAACGATGATGGTATCCTTTTTATCAATGAAGGAAATGCTGTCGGTAACGTATCCGAGGAGGGGACGGCCGTTTGCCTGACGAAGCACCTTCGGGAGGCTGAACTGCTCGGAGTGGAGACGCTTACCTTTACCTGCTGCAAGAATAATGGCTTTCATGTTTATTTACTCCTTTCAAATCGGTTGAGTTTTGTTATATTTCTTCAACGCAAACGCCGCTCACTGTGTTGAGCACTGCGCCGGGATAACCCATCTCTTTCATAACGCCGATAATGCTTTCTGCTTTGTTCTTGTCGGCATAAACGTAGAGACATCCGCCGCCGCCGGAGCCGTTGAACTTGCCGCCATAGGCACCGTTTGCAATGGCGGTGTCAATGATCTTGTCAATGGTCTTGGTGGAGATGCACAGACCGTCGCGGAGATTTGCCTGATGGCGGTTGAGCAGCTCGCCCATCTTAACGTCGTCAATGTTGCCGGAGGAGATCATTGCAAGGGCCTCACGCTGAATGCGGTAGTTGGAGATGTTTGCCTCCACCTTTCTGCGGTGCTCTTCGTCCAGCTTGCAGAGAAATTCCTCTTTGGAGGGATCGTTGTAGAAATCGCGGATGGATGTAATGCCGTAGGGATTGAGCTGTTTGATTCCCTCAAGGGTGGGATATTTGGATTTGGAGAGCACGTCAAGGGTGTCCTTGGGCTCAAGTGTGTCGAAGAGGATGAAGCAGCCGTTGGGAGTTGCGGAGAGGGGATCCACAGCGGTCTTGCCGTCACGGAAATCCAGATGCACCAGTCCGCCGAGAGCAGATGCATAGTGGTCCATACGTCCGCCGGGCTCGCCGAATTCGCCGACTTCGGCATCCCATGCAAGCTCAGCCATGGTGATGGGGTCGCCTGCCTGGGGATGACCCCAAAGCTTTGCAAGAGCGGTGGTCATAACCAGCACCATTGTGGTGGAGGAGCACATTCCCTTGCCGATGGGTATCTCGGAATCAAGACGGATGTTTGCACCTCTCACGTTGCAGCCTGCCTTCTGCAGCTGTTTTACAATGCTCTTAAAATAATCTCGCTTCTGGTCAAACACAATGGGTTTGGAAAGGTCTATTTCGTAGTGCTGATAGAGATTGTTTACGTTTTTCTGTCCGAGTTCGCTTACGGAGGAATCGCGGA
>JAFSHJ010000035.1 GCA_017440425.1 Oscillospiraceae bacterium
GCCAACGCTATGTATCTTCCCAAGGTTATTGCCTTCAACGCAAAGGATGAAACCGCTAAAAAGCGCTACGGCGTTATCGCTGATTACATGGGTCTCGGCGGCGCAAACGATGACGAGAAGGTTGCAAACCTCATCGCTTATCTCCGCGGCATGAACGATGCTCTTAACATTCCCCAGTGCATCAAGAACTACGGCCTCGACAGCCTTCCCTGCGAAAACGGCTTCGTTCCCGAGAACATCTTCCTTGAGAGACTTCCCGAGATCG
The DNA here is from genome assembly GCA_017440425.1 of Oscillospiraceae bacterium. Classification (GTDB taxonomy): domain Bacteria; phylum Bacillota; class Clostridia; order Oscillospirales; family Ruminococcaceae; genus SIG526. The sequence goes on from JAFSHJ010000035.1 coordinate 266, forward strand.
CAAAGAACGCAGTTGCAGATGCCTGCACCGGCTCCAACCCCAGAGCTATCAATGCAGAGCAGATGGAAAAGCTTCTTAAGTGCTGCTACTACGACACAGAAGTTGATTTCTGATAACGGTTAACCCGTGAACATAAAACTGACGGTTGCCGATTTTCGGTGACCGTCGTTTTACGAATGGAGGATAGAAATGTATAGAATTGTTGACAAAAAGGTGTTGAATCCAACTGTCGTTCAGCTTTGGATAGAGGCTCCGCTCGTAGCGAACAAAGCAAAACCCGGACAGTTCATCATTCTTCGTGTTGATGAGGATGGCGAGAGAATACCTCTGACCGTTGCGGGTGTAAATAAAAATAACGGAACAGTAAAAATCATTTTCCAGGTGGTTGGCGGAACCACCAAAAAGCTTTCTTATAAAGAGGCAGGCGAATATATTCAGGATTTCGTCGGTCCCCTGGGAGTTGCTACCCACCTTGACGGACTCAAAAAGGTTTGCATCGTTGGCGGCGGCGTGGGCTGCGCCATCGCAATGCCCATTGCAGAGGCACTCCACGGAATGGGCGCTGAAGTAACAAGCATAATCGGCTTCAGGAACAAGGATCTCCTCATTCTTGAAGATGAGTTCAGAGCTTGCTCCGATACTCTCCGAATAATGACAGATGACGGCTCCTACGGTGAGCACGGAAACGTTACCGTTCCCCTCAAAGAGATGCTTGAAGCGGGCGAAAAGTTTGATATGATCATCACCATCGGTCCGCTTATCATGATGAAGTTTGTTGTGGCAACCGCAAAACCCTTCGGCACCCCCGTGACCGTTTCCATGAACCCCATTATGATAGACGGCACCGGAATGTGCGGCGGCTGCAGACTTACCCTCAATGTGGACGGCAAGAAGGTAACCAAATTTGCATGTGTGGACGGACCCGATTTCAACGGCTATGAGATCGACTTTGACGAGGCGATGTCAAGAGGCAGAATGTATGCCGATTTTGAGCGACATGCTTATGAAGCTTCCTGCAATCTCTTCAAAAAGGAGGTCGAATAATATGGCAAAGGCAAATATGTCATTGAAAAGAAACGTGATGCCCACTCAGGATGCAAAGGTGAGAGCACATAATTTTGATGAAGTGGCACTCGGATACAGCGAAGAGCAGGCAATAGACGAGGCTATGAGATGCCTCAACTGCAAAAATATGCCCTGCGTTGCGGGCTGCCCCGTTAAGATCCACATTCCCGAGTTTATCACAAAAATAAAGGAAGGCGATTTTGAAGGCGCCTATCAGATTATCACAAGATCCTCCTCTCTCCCCGCTGTCTGCGGCAGAGTCTGCCCCCAGGAGACACAGTGCGAGGCAAAATGTGTGAGAGGAATAAAGGGAGAATCGGTTGGCATCGGCAGACTTGAAAGATTTGTTGCCGATTGGCACAACACCTTCTGCACCGAACAACCTGTCCGTCCCGAGAGCAACGGACACAGAGTTGCGGTGGTTGGTTCCGGTCCTTCCGGCCTCACCTGCGCAGGCGACCTTGCAAAGAAAGGCTATGAAGTGACCGTCTACGAGGCACTTCACACCGCAGGAGGCGTGCTTGTTTACGGAATCCCCGAGTTCCGTCTTCCCAAGAAGATCGTTGCAAAAGAAGTGGATACTCTTAAAAAGCTCGGTGTTAAAATTGAGACCAACGTTGTCATCGGCAAGACCCTGACAGTTGACGAGCTTTTCGAAATGGGCTATGAAGCCGTGTTCATCGGCTCGGGAGCAGGTCTCCCCAACTTTATGGGAATCCCCGGTGAATCACTCAAGGGTGTATATTCCGCAAACGAGTTCCTCACAAGAAGCAACCTGATGAAATCCTATCTTGAAAACCCCGAAACCCCCATTATGAAAGGCGGAAAGGTTGCGGTTGTAGGCGGCGGAAACGTTGCAATGGATGCTGCAAGAAATGCACTCCGTCTCGGTGCGGAAAAGGTTTATATAGTTTATCGCCGTTCTATGGAAGAGCTTCCCGCAAGACGGGAGGAGGTTGAGCACGCAGAGGAGGAAGGTATCGAGTTCCGTCTGCTGTGCAACCCCACAGAGATCCTCGGCTACAACAACCCCGAAGATCCCAGAGACCCCAAAAACGGCTTTGTCACCGGCATGACCTGCGTAAAAATGGAGCTTGGCGAGCCGGATGAAAAGGGCAGAAGACGCCCCGTTGTTATTCCGAACAGCGAATTCACCATTGATGTGGATACAGTGATAATGTCCATCGGCACTTCTCCCAACCCGCTGATCAAATCCACCACCGAAGGACTTGAGGTCAACCGCTGGGGCGGTATCGTTGTCAACGAGGATGGACTTACCTCCCGCAATTCCGTTTATGCAGGCGGCGACGCAGTAACGGGTGCTGCCACAGTCATCTCCGCCATGGGCGCAGGCAAGGTTGCCGCAAAGGCAATTGACGAAGCCCTCGGGAAATAAACGGTTTCAGTTTTGCAGATGTTCTTATCCGTAATAACGGTTTGAGCCACCGGATACCTCCGGATAGGACTTCCGGGAAGACCGCATTGCGGTCTTCCCTTTTGCGTTTTCTGTGAGAAGGTTTTTATTTATGCAGCTTTATCGATCTGTGTTATATCGATAAAGATAATACCGATATAATATTTTAATAGTTCCCCGGAAAAAAGATTTGTGATAAAATAGTATTGGTGAAAATAGGAGGTGGCAAATGAACGGATATTCCATTCCCAAGGCAACACTTGGAAGGCTTCCGCTGTATCTGCAATATTTAAAAAGCTTGCCCGAGGAAAAAGGCGCAACCATCTCTGCAACGGCAATTGCCAAAGGACTTTCCCTCGGCGATGTTCAGGTCCGCAAGGATCTTGCAGCTGTCAGCGGCATGGGAAAGCCCAAGATCGGATATGAGCGTGAGGCGCTGATAAGAGATATTGAAAGCCATCTCGGATATAAAAAGTTGACGAATGCGGTGCTTGTGGGCGCAGGAAAGCTGGGCAGAGCACTTTTGGATTACGACGGATTTGAGGAGTTTGGTGTAAAGATCGTGGCAGGGTTTGATTGCAACGATCAGGCTATCCAAATCGGCAAAAGCACACAGACCATCCTTCCCATCAAGGATATCACCGCCTATTGCGCAGAGCACGATGTAAAGCTGGGCATTATCACGGTGGGGCAGGGCTCGGCGCAGGATGTTTGCGACAGACTTGTGGCAAGCGGCATCGAAGCAATATGGAATTTTGCGCTCTGTCCGCTGAAGGTCCCGTCGGGAGTGCTGCTTAAGCAGGAAAATCTGGCGCTGTCCCTCGCATATCTCAAGGGACAGATATCGTCGGCAGAGTCGGGAGAGCATTGCAGGGCAGGCAAAACGGCAGGCAATTAAAGGAGAAACAAAATGCGGTTGGATAGAGTAATTGCAGTAAGAAACGACAAGACCGTCTACCGCGACGGTGACAGATGCATTAAGGTGTTTAATGCGGAATATTCCAAAACAGATGTGCTGAACGAGGCGCTTAACCAGGCGAGGATGGAAGAGGCCGGACTCAATGTGCCGAAGGTCATAGAGGTCACCACCATAGATGGCAAATGGGCTATCGTTTCAGAATATATCAGGGGTAAGACGCTGGCACAGCTTATGAAGGAGGAGCCGGAGAAGAGCGGCGAATATATTGAGCTGCTTGTGGAGCTCCAGATGAGCATTCACCGGAAGAGCGCTCCTCTGCTCAGCAGGATGAAGGATAAGATGAGCCGTAAGATAGCGGAGACGGAGCTGGATGCCACCACCCGTTACGATCTCCACGCCCGTCTTGAGGCAATGCCGAAGCACAGCAAGGTGTGTCACGGAGATTTTAACCCCACAAACGTTATCATCGCACAGGACGGCGCTGCGTATATCATCGATTGGTCTCACGCGACCCAGGGCAATGCCGCTGCCGATGCCGCACACACCTATCTGTTGCTGCAGCTTAAAGGATATCCCGCCGAGGCAGAGCTGTATCTCGACACCTACTGCCAAAAGAGCGATACGGAAAAGCAATATGTCCGCAGGTGGATACCCATTGTGGCTGCGGCACGGTCTGTCGGCGGAAACGAGATGGAGCGTGAATTCTTTGGAAAATTTATCGGAGCTGACGGTCATCAGTGATCCGATCTGCATAATAAAACAAAAAAGCAAGAGAGGTGGGTCGTTATGATTAAAATTACAGTTTGCATCGGAAGCTCCTGCCATATCAAGGGTTCGCGTCAGGTGGTGGAGCAGCTTCAGTCTTTGATCGCAGCATCGGGGATAGGGGACAAGGTGGAGCTTGGCGGCACCTTCTGCATGGGCAGGTGTCAGCAGGGAGTGTGCGTAACGGTCAATGACTCCTTCCATTCCGTTGCTCCCGACAGCGTTGAAGAATTTTTTAATAAAGAAGTTTTGACAAGGGTGTAAAGATATGTTGTTTGTTCAGGTTTGTGTCGGTTCATCCTGCCATCTCAAGGGCTCGCAGGAGATAGTTGAGCTTTTGCAGAAGGCGGTGGAGGAATATAATATCGATGATGAAGTGGTGCTTTCGGGCAGCTTCTGCATTGGAAAATGCAACCGCATAGGTGTCACCGTTCAGGTGAACGATGATGTGCACGTGGGTGTCACCAGAGAGAATTTCAGAGAGTTTTTCAAGAAAAACATACTTGATGTTATAGAAAGCGAAAGGAAGTGACGACGGTGGCAAATTGTTTGACCCTTAAAAAATCAAACTGCAAAAACTGCTATAAATGCATCCGTCACTGCCCCGTAAAAGCCATCCGCTTTTCCGGAAACCAGGCCCACATCATTGGGGACGAGTGCATTTTGTGCGGACATTGTTTCGTGGTCTGTCCCCAAAACGCAAAGGAGATCGTTGACGGCACCGAAAAGGTGAGAGTTTTGCTTCAAAGCGGCGATCCCGTTGTTGCAAGCATTGCCCCTTCCTTTATTGCCAACTATGAGGGCGTTGGAATTGAGGCGCTGCGCAAAGCTCTTAAAAAGCTGGGCTTCTGCGATGTGGAGGAGACAGCCATCGGTGCCACCGTTGTAAAGACAGAATATGAGCGTATGCTTGCCGAGGATAACAGAGATATCATCATCACCTCCTGCTGCCACTCGGTAAATTTGCTTATACAGAAATATTTCCCATCCTCACTTGAGTATCTTGCGGATGTTATGTCGCCCATGCAGGCGCACTGCGCAGACATCAAAAAGAGAATGCCCAACGCAAAAACTGTGTTTATCGGTCCCTGCGTGGCAAAAAAGGACGAGGCGGAACAGTATGAGGGTCTCGTTGATGCGGTGCTGACCTTTGAAGAGCTGACAAACTGGCTGAAGGCAGAAAAAATTGAGCTTGACCGCGAAATGGATCACGATGCCGAGAGCCGTGCCCGTTTCTTCCCAACCACCGGAGGAATACTTAAGACGATGGCGGAAAAGGCAGAAGGATATACATATCTGGCATTGGACGGCGTGGAAAACTGCATCTCCGCCCTCAGAGATATTGAGACGGGAAAGATACACAAGTGCTTTATCGAGATGTCTGCGTGTGTGGGCAGCTGCATCGGCGGTCCCGTTATGGAGAAATACCACAACACCTCACACATCAAGGATTACATAGCGGTTTCCGACTATGCGGGAGAGAAAGATTTCGATGTGGCGCAGCCCGATCCGATAGCGCTGAAAAAACATTTTTCCGTGCTGGATCGGGGACTCAAAGAACCCTCCGAGAGCGAGATAATGAGCGTGCTCCGTCAGATGGGCAAGTTCAAGCCTGCAGATGAGCTGAACTGCGGCTCCTGCGGCTACAACTCCTGCAGAGAAAAAGCGGTGGCGATCATTCAGGGCAAGGCAGAGATATCCATGTGTCTGCCCTTCCTCAAGGATAAAGCAGAGAGCTTTTCGGATACCGTCGTTAAAAACACACCCAACGGTCTTATTGTGCTGAACGAGAATCTTGAAGTTCAGCAGATAAACAATGCGGCAAGAAAGATCATGAACATCCGTGAGGCATCCGATGTGTTGGGAGAGCCGGTCGTCCGCATTCTGGATCCCGCCGTGTTTTCACAGGTGAGGGACAGCGGAAGAACGGTGAGAGATCAGCGTACATACCTTGCGGAATACAAGAAATATGTGGAGCAGACTGTGGTTTACGATCAGGAATCACGCATGCTCATCGGAATTATGCGTGATATCACCGACGAGGAAGCCGACAGAGAGAAAAAAGCAAGGATAAACAAGAAAACGGTGGAGGTTGCGGACAGCGTTGTTGAAAAGCAGATGAGGATAGTTCAGGAAATTGCCTCGCTGCTGGGAGAGACGGCAGCCGAGACCAAAATTGCCCTGACAAAGCTGAAGGAGTCGATCGACGATGAATGATTTGTGTGCAGATATCGGATACAAAAGCATCAATCATGTCGGCGAAGAACTCTGCGGCGACCACGTAGACATTGTGGAGGAGAACGAAAACTCCACCGTGATCGTGCTTGCGGACGGACTTGGAAGCGGTGTAAAGGCAAGCATTCTTTCAACCCTCACCTCCAAAATCATCTCTACAATGATGGCGGCGGGGCTTCCCATTGAGGA
>JAFSHJ010000036.1 GCA_017440425.1 Oscillospiraceae bacterium
AGCTTGCGAAGGCTCACATAGTAAAAAGTAAGCGCACCGCTCAATTCAAATCTGTCTGTTACAAAATATCCGTGGGTTATGGTTCCGTGGTAGTTTGTTTGGGTAAAAGTGGTTCCGAAGGCAGAATCCTTAGTGGTTATCTCTTCCAAAGAATCAATAATACCAACAACCGTAACCTGCTGACCGCTGCTCAATTTTATAATGTCTTCCACAGGGAGATTTACGGTGAAGTCGCCGATGTCTACACTTTCTCTTTCAATGTTGGAGATAATGCCTGTAATAAGAAAAACGTTGCCGATATATTTTTCTTCTGAGCGCAGTTTGTTTTCGGACATAGCTGCAGCGTAATCATCTATTTCTTGAGCCATGGAAAGCATTTCTTCTTTGTTGGGAATGCTTTCTTCAATCAATTTGTCCAAAGTCATGCGAGCATTCAGAAGCAGAGCATAGTTATCCAATTCGCTTTTTTGTTCTGCTGTTAAGGCATTATACATTTGTTCTGCAGCAACAATGGCCTCTTCGCTCTCCAAAGTTACTTCTCCAATGTCAGCAATCATGTTATCCATAACTTTAGCCGCCTCGCTTTTTCCGCAGGCGGCGAGTGAGAAAGCCATGGCGATAACCAAAACAACAATTAAGAGCTTTTTCATAATGAGTTTCCTTTCAAAACGAAATAGTTACAAGAGCACCCAACAAAAGGGAGGAAACAATTGGGCACACATAAGGGTTAAAAAGTTTGCGAAAAAACAAGGAGTGGAAGAGGCTCTCCTTGTTTTTGTTTAATATTATAAGATGTAATTAGCCAAGCAGTGCGCTGTAGAAGGTGACGACGTCACGGATGGCGGCTTTGTCTGCATTGGAGATGGTGAGGTCAAAGTGATAGTCATCGCCCTGGAATCTTACGGTCGTTTCGCTGGAATCCGCAATATCCGCAAGCATCTTGAGCTCGTAGCTGTCAAGAGGCTGATTGTAGTTGAGGGGATCATCATAATATTCCCAAACGTCGCCGTGAGCATTGTCGCGGGTCACGTCAAAATAGTTGACGGAATAGGTGTAGCGTTCGTTATCGGTGACAACGGTGATCTTCTTCCAGAATATCCAGTCATCGCCGGTGTAGTTATATCTGATGCAAACCCAGGGCTGGTTGTTTTTGATGCCGATATAGGGCAGGACATAGCTTCTTATGTCGATGTAGTCGGGCAGGTTGTTGGGCATATACCAGGTGATGCCTTCAACCTTATCGGTGGAGATATCGAATCTGGAGGAATACTGTTTGATAATCTTTTCTTTTTCGACCAGAACAAGAGCATTCAGCTCGGTCTCTGCGGATTCCAAAACGGAATAATTTGTTACCAGCTGTTTTTCCTCGGCGGTGAGAGCGTTATACTGTTCTCTTGCGGAGGTGACGGCAAACTTGGAGTCGAGAGTGACATCGCCGATAGCATCGATGGCGGTGATAACTTTGTTTGCGTTTTCCTTCATGCGGGCTTCTTTTTCTTCCTGGATAGCCTTCTGAACAGCTGCATCATAAGCTTCTCTCATTTCCGCAAGACGGTCGCCGCTTTCTTCAATGCGGGACTTTTCATCGGCTGTGAGCAGCGAATAAGCCTTTTCTGCAGCAATAATGGCCTCTTCGGAATCGAGAGTGACCTCGCCAACAGCATCGATGAGGTCGACAACTTCGCTTGTGTGGGACTCAATGACCAGCTCGTCGTAAGCAGTTCTGGAGGAGGTCAGGGTCTCTGCGCTGTCAGCTATCTGCTCTTTTTCTTCGGGTGTAAGGGCGGCATAAGCTTTTTCTGCAGCAACTATTACACTTTCGGAATCGAGTGTGACTTCACCGATGGCGGAAATAAGGGTCTCACAGTTTTTGGCTGCCTCGCTCTTTCCGCAGGCACACAGCGAAAAGGTCATGACGAGGACAAGCAGGATAAGTATAATTTTTTTCATGATGATTTTCCCTCTTATGTGTTGTGATGGTTAAAGTGTATTTTCTTCGGTGGTGGCGGCAGCTTCAGGTGTATGCAGGGGAGCGGGAGCTTCCTTTTTGGCATCTTCGGCAGAAGCGCTGCAAACGGCAAGGCATTTGCCGTAGTGAAGAACGATAAGCAGTCCGCCGACCACAAATGCAGAACCGCTGTATACTGCAAGCTTGCGGCCTATATCGCGAATGTTGTTTGCAGTTACAGCCGTGTTGTGCACAGCGTCTACGGTAGCTTCGTATTGATAGGTGTAATAGTCTGCTCCAAAACTTGCACTTTTGGAAGAATATGTGCTGTAGTGGTCTGCCGGAGTGAACATGAAAACGATGCCCCAGATAACCACAGCGATCCCAAGCAGAACACCAACCACGTTAAAGCCTTTTCCCTTGGTCATTGCAAAACCTCCTCAAATTAAGTGATAAATTTTATAATACACCAAAATCTGACAAAAAACAATTAGCTGGCAGCATAGGTTTTGCGGTTTTTTGCCGCAAAAAACAATACCGAAAATACCGCAATTTTCTGCTGGAAGTGCAGAGATTTCTGCATTCCCAACGGTCATTTTATTTTTCAGAATATTAACGCAATATATCTTAACCTTTGAGAAAATTAATTACAGCCTCTGCCGAATCAAACTGCGCACCGTAAAAATAATCAGAAATATCGTTCAGAGCAGCAACAGAGCATTTCGTAATATCCATTTCCTTGAGTAATTCTTTTGCTTTGGTGAGGTACGGTTCAAATCTAAGATCTGATATATTATCACAACCAACTGCTTCTTTAAGTTTTTCAAAAATATCCATAATTTTATCACTAAACTCCCATTCAAATTCTGATGTCGTCGAAGAATTGCTGATCACTTAATATAAGAAAGTCCGAACATTTCTGTCCGGACTTTGTCTACATTCAAAGGCGGCGGTGAGTAAATCAGCGCAGTCTTTGCTTGCCAGTAATTTATCTCATATATCTGCCGGAGCTGAGTTTTCTTTTGAGGCTATAGGTGGTAAGTACAAGTGCAACACATATAACGGCAATTACCGTAACAAAACCAAGAACGCTGTCATCGCCGGTATTCGGGTTTTTGTTCTCCTTGGAGTCATCGGGCTCGGGGGAAGAGGTGTTGGAGTTATCGGGAGCTGCAGCGGAAATTTTTGTGTATACAGCGTTGATGGTCATATCGCCGGTTGCTGCAGTAACGACCTTATCCCAGGTTACAGTGTAGCCTTCCTTTTCAGGAACAGCAGGCATCTCAAATGCTTCACCGTGCTTAACGGTCAAAATTTTGTAAAAACCGTTTTCGTACATAAAGGTGATGGTGTATTTATTGAGCGTGTAAACGGCATTGATCTCGATATCGGCAGTAATGTTCTTGCCGTCGTTGTCCCAGGCACCGGTATGGCCTTCCTTTACGGGAACTTCGGGAAGGACAACATCATTGCCAAGCTTTACGGGTATAGTGTCAACAACTGTTCCGTCAGCCAAAAGTGTAACTGTTGCTACTTCGTCTTCCACAGCCTTGCCGTAAACGGTATTGCCGTTATCGTCTGTGTAAGAGAGTAAAAAGCAACCGTCAGGTATGTTGCCGGTCTTGACGGCGCTTTCTCCGTTCAGCGCATCTGCCGCAATAGATACAGTTACAGGCCACTCGGTAGAGCCGGCAGTAACAAACAGATAAACATCGCCGTTCAGGGTGGCATCACTGCTTACTGTCAGAGTGCCGGAGTTTGCGTTTTTGTTCGGGTCTTGCATCCAAACAGACTTGTTGGTACCCTCGATGGTACCGCCGTTAACAGTAAGAATATTTTGTGCCTCTGTGCCGTTTAAGAACTGGCGGATAGCACGGTAGGTGGATTTTACGGTGCCGTCATTGATGACGGTCTCGGCATATGTGCCTTTGCCGTTTGTCAGGTTGTCAATACCATAGGCCATGTCGGTGCCGCCAAGATGTTCAATGGTGCCGCCGTCGACGGTCAGTTTACCGCGCTGGTTTGAAATAACGGAAGAATAAGAATTCCAGCCGCGGTTGTTGGTGGCGGTCAGGGTGATTTTACCGGTCTTTCCCACGCTGCTGTCTTTGACGGTCAAATCAGCGCCGGGATTGATGTTGATAAGTGCGTAGTTTGCGTTGGAGTTGTCGGTTCCGGAGATGGTGTAACCGGCAAGATCAAGTGTTACGGTAGCATTTGCGGGGACAGACAGAGAGGCTGTGGTAGTAATATCTCCGCCCAGCACAATGTCGCCGCCGGCGGCAAACGCAGCAACGAGTTCTTCCTCGGTGTCGAGGACGCCGTCTTCAGGAGTTGCCGCAAAAGCTGTTTGAGCAAGCGACAAAACCAGGCAGATAACCAAAAGTAAAGTTGACAGTTTTTTCTTCATAATGGTTTCCTCTTTTCTCCAAATTTTTAACATAATGCGTATTATGTTGCTATATACAGGTGGAAAATACACTCTGCGAGCAAATTGGTAGACACCTATAACTAAAAATGGTATAGAAAGTTAAGCCTTTTTAATTCAGCTGTTGATAAGGCTTATTTGTGATGAGTTAAATTCGACAATTACTTTACAAATCATACTTTTTTTCAAAGTATATTGTAATATTTGAGGTTTTGTGCTATACTTATTTAGTACCGGATTGCCCGGTGCTAATGCACTCTGCAACATAATACGCATTATGCAGCTGCCGCCGCTTTCGGTGGCTTTTTTATATTATCAACCGCATGTTTTCCAACTGCTTTCGGTGTTCGTTGCCGGTGGTGATAATATAAATTCGTGTGGTATCAATGCTGCTGTGACCGAGAATATCTGCGAGCTTGGCAATGTCCTTTTCTATGCCATAGAATATTCGTGCAAACAAGTGGCGCAGATTATGAGGAAATACCTTTTGCGGATTGACCTCTGCCTGTTTGCAAAGACTTTTCATTTCACGCCAAATATTGGTTCGGCTCATCGGTTTGCCATTTCGGGTAATGAAAATAGCCCCCGTTTTAATTTTGCGCTCTGCTATATAGCGGAGCAATTTTTTTTGCAGTTCTTTGATAATGAACACCGAGCGTGTCTTACCTTTAAGTGACACGACCGCTTCACCACACTTTACTGCTTCCACCGTGATATATTGCAGCTCGCTGACACGGATGCCGGTGCCGCATATCGTTTGAATCAACAGATGCAAGCGTTCATTGCCTTTTTGCTTTGCAGCATTTACAAGCCGCATATATTCCGCTTTGGTCAATTCATTTTCTTCAGAACAGTAGATCTGACGTTGAAGTTTGATGGGTTTCACCTTCAAATCTGTCCACTCAAGAAAAGAGAACAAACTATTAAGGGATGCAAGCATTGAATTAACGCTCCGTGCGGCATAATTATCGGAAAGCAGTTTGTTTTTATAGGCAATCACGGTTTCCTTTGTAATCTTCTCACCATTAATATAGAAATAAAATGCTTGCACATCACGGATGTATTTTTCAATGGTGCTTTTGCTCTTTTCCTCGGTTTTTAGGTATACAGTAAATGCTGCGATTTGCTTTGCTGTTAAAAATTTCCTTTTCATCGTATTCACCTCCGAATTGTTTTCTATATAGTGTTCACAAGAGAGTCTATTTTTATGAGGAAGCTCAGGTAATCATACCGAATATGTAATAGCCTATTATCTCTGAGGAGAATTGGCTGAAAGCGTAAGAGCTTTGCAAAAACAAAAGCCGCCCCCTCTTCCACCTTGCGGCGGAGCCGCCGACTTAATGTCGAGGGGAGAGGGGGCGTAAGTGAGGGCATAAAGTTAAAAGAGAAAAGACCCCGTTCTTTCGAACGAGGTCTTTGGTGGAGATGAGGGGGATCGAACCCCTTACCTCTTGAATGCCATTCAAGCGCTCTCCCAAGTGAGCTACACCCCCACATGATTGCCTAATTATTATAATATATGGTGCGGCATTTGTCAAGGGAAAAGTGAAAAAAATTTGCATCTATATCCACAAAAATGCAAGCAAAATGCGGTCTGCCGCAATGTTTGGCAGACCGCATTCTATACACAAAGGGAATTATTTGAAAGCCAGGCTGTTGTTGAGAAGCATGGTGCTGTAGAGGAAGAGCACGTCCTGATCTTCAAAGGTCACAAAGTCGCCAACCATATCACTCTTAACGTAGCGGATGTCCACCAAAGTCACCTTGGCATAGCCCTCCGCAAAGAGGGGGGAGATGCTGCTGCCGAAGGAATCACGGAAGATGATAAGCTCGCGGTCGGTGGTGGCAGCAGGGTTTTCAAGGGTGAGGATGGCATCGTTGCCGGACATAAACATCTCGTAGGGGTCTTTGCCGGTGGCCTTGTCAAGGTCGTAAACATGCTTGATAACGGGTTCGCCGCTGTCATAGCTTGTCACGATGCAGCCATCCAGCACATCGTTGGTGAGATATTTAATGGTGTCGGGTGTGAGGTCAAGGGCGGACTGTCCGCTGTATACACCGTAGAAGGGATGCTCAAGAGTGTTTTCGGTGTAGGTCGCAGAGAGTGTTACTCCCATCTCTGCAGCAAGGCGCTGCGCAATGTCAAGTATCTTCTCCTGACGCCAATGGGTGTCGGTGTAGTAATAATCGTCGGCAGAGAGCAGATCACGAACCTCGATATACTGCATATACTCGGTCTTGCCGCGGAAATATTCGATAAGCTCGTCGTAATCCAGCGCAAGATGTCCGCTCTGCTCGGCGAGGAAATAGTTCTTATCGGGGACAATGGAGAGATAGATGTTCATATCCTTGTCAGCCATATAGGTCTCATAGAGATATTCAAAGCGTGCTGCCGCATTGTCCAGCATATCCGGCTTGATGGGATATTCTATTTTGGAAACGTGTCCGTCTGCAAGATAGATATCGTTGTTGTCAAGGCGGAGGAACAGGTTGAACTCGGTGAGTGCCTTTATCTGACGGAAGGTGTCTCTCATAGGGAACTGATCCAGCGAATAATCCTCAAATTTGCTCATAAATTCGCCGGAGAGGAGTGTCTGCGTGTTGAGGGTGGGGAACTTTGCAAGCACACGGCGCTCGCTGTCGGAATAGGTGTCCGCTTCACGGAGCCAGCACCAAAGGGAGAAGGTTGCCAGCAGAGCCGCAACAAGAACTATAACGATAATGTTTTTGGTTTTTTCTCTCATTGTGTGCACCTCCTCAGAAACGAAAATATAAGAACGGGTTGAAGGAACCGTCTATAAGATATGCGGCGATAACGATAAGGAATGCTGCAAGGACGATGGGCTCTGCAACGGAAAGAACGGTGGAGAAGCCTTTTTTGAGCTGCAGCTTTTCCATAAGCTTTTTGGGGAAGGGCGTTGCGCCGATTATTGCAACGATAAATGTCACCGCATAGTTTTTCAAATAGTAAACTGCCTCGGTGGAGACAAGGGGGATGCCGCCTGCGCCGAACATTCCGCCGATATCCGCAAACGCCTGGTTCATATCGGCTGCGTTGAAGATGACGAAGCTGATGAGCACGAAGAACAGCACATAAAGGTGACGTGCAGTGCCTATCTTATCCAGCAGCTTGGAGAGGAAGAATTTTTCGATGAGCAGGAAGAAGGCGAAATAGAGACCCCAGATCACAAAGTTCCAGGATGCGCCGTGCCAAAGACCTGTCAGCATCCAAACGGTGAGGGTGTTGAAGAACCAGCGGAGTTTGGAGACACGGTTGCCGCCCAGGGGAATGTAGACATAGTCACGGAACCAGGAGCCGAGGGAGATGTGCCAGCGGCGCCAAAACTCCGCAATGCTCTTGGAGATGTAAGGATAGTTGAAGTTTTCGATGAAATCGAAGCCGAACAGCTTGCCGAGACCGATGGCCATATCGCTGTAGCCGGAAAAATCGAAATAGATGTGCAGTGCAAAAGCAATGGCATAGAGCCAAAAGAAGAGCACCGACTTATCGCCGGAGGAGCGGAAAACATCGCAGAGCTCACCGAGAGCGTTGGCGACGAGCACCTTTTTGGCAAGACCGATGATGAATCTGCGGATGCCAAGCGCAACACGGTCGAGGGTGTGGGAGCGCTGTTTAAGCTGTGCGGCAACGTCGGAATATCTTACGATGGGGCCTGCGATAAGCTGGGGGAACAGCGCAATGTATGCGGCAAGGTCGATGGGATTGCGCTGCGCAGCAACATCTCCGCGGTAGACATCGATGGTGTAGCTGAGCAGCTGGAAGGTGTAAAAGCTGATGCCGATGGGCAGGGCAATGCGAAGCAGCGGAACGGAGAGTCCGGTGATGGCATTGAAATTGGAGATCATAAAATCGGCATATTTAAAATAGCCGAGGATGCCGATACTCATTATAACAGAGAGGGCGATGAATATTTTTGCGGCAATTCGTCCGCGGAATTTTTCGATAAGCAGACCAAAAACATAGCCGAGTGCAATGGAGGAGACCATTATTATGACAAAACGGGGCTCACCCCAGGCATAGAACACAAGGCTGGATACCAGCAAAACCGTGTTTTTAAGGCATTTTGGCGCTATCAGATACAAAATAATAACTGCGGGAAGGAAATAGAACAAAAAAGGTATTCCTGAAAACAGCAAGTGAATGCTCCTCCTCTGTTGGTTATAATGATTGCGGCTTGCCCAAACGCATCAGCAGTCGGGCAAGCCGGGCAATATCGGAGATCAGTGGGTCAAAGGGATCACTCTTCGAGAGCTTCGGGGCACATTACGAAGAATACGGTGTTGCCAATGCTGCTGATAACGGTCTGCTCAGCCTCTGTGCAGATGTTCCAGCGGGGGTTAGCATTGTCGGAGAGGGTGGTCTCGAAAGCAGCAACATCAGCGCCGTCAGCAAGGGTGAAGATGTAGCCAACGAAGGGGATGGTGCCGATCATGGGAGCAAACATTACGCACTCTTCAAAACCGGTGATCTCTGCATCAAAGCCGGAGAGATAGCCGGGTTCCATGGGCATTGCGCCGCTGGCAAAGAGGATAGCTTCGTTGGTGAGGATAGCTTCAGCAAGCTCCTGAGCGGAGATCTCGGGGTTAGCAACAACGCGCTGTTTAAAATCGATGAGAAGCTCGGTGCCGAGGGTGCCGTCCGGCTCTTCAATGGTAACGCTGTTGTCTGCGGAAGAGCTGTCACCGGTGTTGGCACAAGCAGCGAAGGAAAGTGCGATTGCGAGAACAAGAAGAATTGCGATAAACTTTTTCATGATAAAAACTCCTTTGGTTTTGTTTTTGGTTTTATTTTTGTTATTTTAACTGCGGAAAGCCTTCCAAAGCTCCTCTGCAGCGTCATACTTGAGTGTTACTGTGTTGGTGCGGCCTTTTTTGATGAAGGTGAGACGGGGTTCTGCGGAGGTGTCGCTGAGCTCCACTTCCCAGATGAGCTCGACATCACCGAGTGCGGACAGGTTTTGTCCTTCGGCAACAATGTTTCCGCTGTCCGCATCCATAAGCAGCAGCTTTCCGTGGGTGACCATAATATCCGAGGGATTTTGGGATGCGATGGTCATTTTAATGGAGACTGTGTCTGCGGAGCGGGGATTTGCGGAGGCGGCGAGGGGCGTGTTCAGGTCAAGGGTGATGCATGAGGCGGTAAGACGTTCTCCGTTGACGGTGATCTTGCCGCTGTTGATGCCAAGGAACGGATAGGTGAATATTGCGACGGTCAGAAGCAGGCAGGCTGCCATTACCGATATTGTACGGATGTTTTTTCTGCGTGTGGCAAGCTGAAATTTTTCTGCTTTTTGGGTTGCATCCAGCACCCTGTCACGAAGCTCGGCGGGGGCGGTTATGCTTTGGAATTCCGCAGCTTCAGTTTTTTCAAACATTGTTTTCCTCCTCTTCCATAAATTTTTTCAGGGCGTCGCGTCCCCGTGAGAGACGCATTTTTATGGCAGAAACCGATGTGTTCAGTGTTTTTGCGGTTTTCTCCACCGAATAATCCATGAGATAATGCAGGATCATTGCGGCACGGTTTGCCTCCGGGATGGCGTGTATCTTGTTCATAATATCGTTTGCATCGGCACTCAGTCCGCTGCTGCCATCCGATATATCATCCAGCTCTTCCAAGGGGGTGTAGGCGCGAACCTTTTTGCGCCTCAGCAGATCCAGACAGTGGTTTACCGTTACACGGATGAGCCACGCCTGCTCGTGGTCGCTGTCGGTGAAGCCGGGTGCGGAGCAGGTGTATTTTACAAACACATCCTGAACGGCATCCTGCGCATCATCGGGGTCCCGCAGGTGAGAAAGAGCCAGACGGTAGAGCATATCTGCATATGCGTCGTATGCGGACGCTATATCTTTTTTATGGGTATTAAAAATGCCCACTTTTCTGCCCTCCTAATATATAAACGCATAAGAATGTGGTTAGGTCACATCAAAATTAAAAAAATATCAAAAATTTTTCGGGAAATTATTTTATGCTTTCCGCAAGGGCGGTCACCCATTCATCAACGGTCATTTCCGAGCCGCTGTATTGATGAAAGCTTGCATGGACCACCTTTTTGCCGTGGTGCAGCACCACCACGGGAACGTGTATGGAATCATAATAGCCTATATAGCCGTCAATGTCAAGGTCAGGGAGGGAAAGCGGTTCGGGCTTTTTGAATTTATTCTTCACAAAATCGTATCGGCAATATTCTTTTGCCAAAATTTTTGCAATTCCGGCGGAAACTGTCTCGTGATAATCCAGATAGAGGGTGCCCTCTATCTTTTTGTCTTCGCAGGTGACGACGGCGTGCTCCTGCCAATCGTAGTTGACGGGGGCGAGAACATCTCTCCAGATGCGGGTGGAATCGCCGATGCCCATAAAGGGTTCCGGCTTGTAATCTCCCTCAGGAGCAAAATCCGCAATAGTGGCAAAGGGCGGATCCTCGGTGACGGAATCGAGGGAGGTGTAGTTTTCCTCCGAAATGGCAATCCCGAACATCCTGAGGATGAGAATTACCCACACCACACCCAGCACAAGGCGGGAGATCCGAAGGAAGTTATATTTAAAGGACGAGTATTTCGGAGCTGTTTCGGGCTTTATGAAGTGCTCTGTGAGCATCCTTTTTCTCAGCTTGCCAAGCTTTGCGGCATAAACTGCCGATTCGGCGAAAAACCAAAGCAGCAGTGCAAAGCCGAAGAGGGAGAACAGCGTGCCCACGTTTATCATGTTGAGCAGCACGGCGCCTCTCATCACAATGATCGGATAGATGATCATCCACAGAAAAGAGGTCACAGCGGAATCCACGCGGCGCTTAAAGGCGGTCTTCAGCGCCATTGCGTAGACCTCCGGATCGGTGTTCAGCTCACGGGAATCGGGATCCTCGGAGCAATAGATGTGGAATTCGCCCCGTTTGGCGATATATTTCCAGCCGTAAGCTTCGCTGAGCTCCAGTTCCTCTGCATCCGGCTCACCGTCATAGCTTGCATAAAAGGAGGTGTTTTTGTCTGCGGGAGCAAGTCTGTATTTCAGTTTTTTCGGGCTGCCCTTTTCAAAAGTGGCAAAGCCAAGAAAAAATCCGTCGGCAGAGAGGTGCAGTCCCTTCTCCGACATATCCGCAAGCCATTTTTCCATTCCGTCAACGTCATAGGCGGGGCAGGGGGCAAGGCGATAGGTGTATTTCTTCTCACTCACAGTCGGTACCTCCTTGTGCGTCCAAAAGGCAGAGCTTCAGCCGCTCTACCTCTGCCAGATAGGCGGCAGAGCCTTTCTCTGTTATGGAATAGGTGCGTTTTCTGCCCTCGGTCTCTATCTCACGGATATATTTTTCGCTCTCGAACTTTGCCAGCACCGTATACAGCGTGGCAGGTCCTATCCGCAGTCGTCCCCGGGTCTTTTCTTCAATATGGTCCGCAATGTCTGTGCCGCACATGGGGCGCTGCTGCAGCGCCATCAGCACATAGTACATCGATTCGGTCAGGCTGGTCATGGATTTCCGTGGCATATATAGCTCCTTCATAAATGCAATATCGTTTATTGATATCATTTAACGATATTGTATCACACGGATGCCTTCTTGTCAAGAGAATGCTGTCGGATCGGTGCAAGCCGGCCCGCCACACCGCCGCGAAGGGAGCCGCCGCGGTCTTTGCCGCGCGGCGAGGCGGGGGCGCAGCCCCGCCTGTCAGCGGAGCTGACGC
>JAFSHJ010000037.1 GCA_017440425.1 Oscillospiraceae bacterium
GGAAAGGCTTCCCTTCTCATTATCCCCCACATTTTGTCTATGTAGGCAAGAGTGTAGAAGTTTTCATAATAGTGATAATAAAACGCACCCTTTGCTGTCATGGTGAAAATGCCGTTTTTCTCTGTAATAAAGCCAAAAAGCTTGGCGAGCCACAGCTCAAAGCCGTACATTTTCTTAAGAGAAACACCAAAAAAGTCCTCAAAATCATCCGCAGATACTTTGGTGCTGTAGGCTGTCCAAAACAGATAATATACCATCCGCTGCCGAAGTGAAAAACGAATGGTCAGCGATGTAGGAAGTTTCTTTTCGGCTATCCGCCTGCAATATTCTTCCACGGAAAATGTGTTTATCTTGAACTGATCACGCAGCAGCGTGGTTGCAGAGCAGCCAAAACCCAAAAAGTTTTCCCGTGTCATAGAGGAATAAACCGCATCTTTTTCGTTGGAGAACGTCCAAATGGAGCTGCGTGAATAGCCTTTGCTCAAAAAATAATCGGTGATATCATCCAAAAGTTTGCGCTTTTCTTTTTTGGAAAGCGCTTTTACTTTGCTTTTTGTGAAGGTGAAATCGATAAAAGGATATATTGCCACGTGGTTGGCGCCGTTTGCAAAGGCTTTGTCCACGTCGTCCCGCAAATCTTCAAAGGTCTGTTCCGGCAGCGCAAATATAAAATCCATGGACACCGTTTCAAACTCCACCTGACGCAAAGCATCCGCCATAGCCGAGATATCAACGGCGCTTCTGCCCAAAATGCGCTGGAATTTTTCTCCGAAAGACTGTATTCCGATGCTTATTTTGGTAACGCCCGCATCCTTCAGCTTTTGCAAAACCGGCACGGTAACATTATCGGGGTGCAGCTCCACACCAATGCCTTCTGTAATGATAAAATGCTCTTTAAGGGCAGATATCACTTCTCCCAGCCGCTCTGCAGCTAGGACTGGTGTTCCACCGCCGAAATACAGGCTTGTAGCCTGCTTTTTTTCGCTTATCGTGCTTCCGACGAGATGTATCTCCTCTATGAGTGCATCGATGTATTTGGTGCATTTTTCGGGGTTATAGACAGTTTTGCAATAGGGACAAAAATCGCATATTTTTTTGCAAAACGGTATGTGAACATAGAGTCCCAGCTTTTCGCATTGCTCAAAGTTCAGCACCCGGTCATATTCGTTTAAAAAGGTAAACGGCTTAAAAGAACGTGTAAGCCATGCTCGGGTCAGGTTTGTTATAACGCTCATGTTACTCCTAAATATATTTGAGATAAGTTTTAAGCATTTCAAAAACGATCTTCAGCTTGCCTTTGAACAACAGCGTATATTCCGCCACAAAGAAATATCCGCATTTTTCGCATAGTCCCGGCACATCAATACAGCGTCCGCAGGTGCTGATTTTTCCGTTTTCAACCACAACGCATTGGTGACACGGTGTGGGAAAGCTGTTGTTGATAAGATAGGGAAAGGCGCTGACAAGGTTAAACACCGGTGCTCCTCCCCTTTTCATTTCCGCTATGGTTCGGCAGCATTCGGCTTTCTCTTCCTTGGAAAGCGCCAAATCAGCCGTATCAGGATAGGGTGTGTGGAAGTTAAAAGATACCGCTTTAACGTTTGGAAGCTCTTTTGCGGTCTCACAGACGTCTCTGACGGCATTTTTATTTATTTGATTGATCGCCATATAAAAACAGATGTTGTTTGCGGTTGCGTTTTTAATATTTTCCATTATCCTGTCGTATGTATCACCGCGGATGGCATTGTGACGCTCTCTGTCTCCGTCAAGGCTGAGAAGGATAAGATTTGCCTCAGGAAGATTTATGGGATATGTACCGTTGGTGACAACGTTCACAATGAGAAAGCCCATCTGCTTTGCTTCTATGACAAGGTCACGCAGAGTGTGACCGCCCTCTTCCCAAAGGAAGGTCTCCCCTCCACAGAAAAACAGTATGCGTACACCCATATCATAGAGCATTTTCATCTCTTTTATAATTTGATCATAGGGATGCACGACCGCAGTAATGTTGTTGACAGAGCAATGTTTACATTTTAAATTGCATTTGTCTGTCACAATGACCGTTCCGAGAATCGGCTCTTTTTTTCTGAATAGGATCGTCTTTATTCCAAACTTTGCAAAGTGCAAAAAGTGAGAGAATTTCATAGCTGCCTCCAAAACATTTCTCACCTAAAGTGTAACATATTTTATCTTTAAATAAAAGAAGATTATTATTACAATATTGTCACAATATAAAAAGACGCCCGAAGGCGTCTTTCAGCTTATTTTTTCAATTACACCCACTAAAACATATCTGGCGTTTGTGAACTCATAGCTGCAGGTGGAAAGCGTTACCACCTTATCCTCAACAGTGGGCTCAAAATCGCTTTTAAAGTTGGATTTTTCCACCGCTACGCGCAGCCATTCGGCATATTCTTCCTCCGATCCAAAGCTGAGCTTCCAGGAATCCTCCTTAAGATTTGCCACATATCCCGAGAAAAAATTTATTTTATATTTTTCTGTGGGAGTTACTATGAGACAATAGGGATGCTGCTCATAGTAGCTTTGGTCTTTATATTTTGTTATGTGGGCAAACATAGTATCGTTGCGCATGTTGTGCCCATAAATTATCGTGTGTCTGTTCTTGAACTCCGGATCGTTTCTGTAATCCATAAAAATAGTTCCGGATTTATTGTTGGTACCGTCTATAAGTCTGCGGAGATAGTAGTTGTTATCCTCGCTCTGCACCATGGGATAATTTATTCCTGTATCTTTGACATATATCCAGCCGATAACATCGGGACATATTTTGTGCAGCGCTTCAAAATCCACCACCGGCCAGGATTCTTCAGGCTCGACTTCGCTGTTCTGCCGGGAGTCTTCCTCCTGCTTATCCTCTTCTTTCTCGTCCGTCTCCGGCACAGACGGAGTGGGAGCCTCTATCTGTACATATTGATTAAGCTCGTTATAAGCCTCTTCGCCCTTTTTATAATCTTTCAGCCCGATAATGACCTGCACACCCGAATATACGGCAACTCCAAGGAAGATAACACTTAGGCATATCAATATAATTCTGCGTTTTTCCATTGTTTTCCCCTTTTGCGTTTTCAGCATTAAACAACACTTTGCTGTATGATTATAATACTATTATTTGAGGGAAAAATCAACCTTTTTTTGTTTGTGACAGCTATATAAAACAAACACCCGTCCTCACAGGGAGGACGGGTTGTATTTTATTATTTCCATTCCGGCTCAAGCTCATAACCGAGCTCTGCCATATTAGGCTTAAAAAACTCGTACATATGTGTTTCGCTGTCTGTTTTATATCTTCCAACCGAATCACGCCGCATTTCAATTTTTGCCATGGGAATCCCATAAAATTTTTCAAGTTTTGCAAGGGTCTCATCCTGGTTAAACACCATATCCTCAAAGCGGATATTTATGTATTCATTCGGTTTTGGGGACGCTTTAACAATATCCTGCTGATATTTCCAGCTGATGGCTCTGGAAAGTCTTATATCATCTGTCTTGTCACATTTTATGCCGAAATCGCTCAAATCGTCCGTAAGATGTCCGTTTATGATGCAGTCTCGGGGGTCTCGCACCCAAAAAACATATTTTATCTCCGGGAACATACGGATTATCCAAGGATAAACCAATGTGGTCTCGGGAATTTTCCAGCCCTTGTTTTCTGCATTGCTGCTGAGCACATCCGAAAGAAAGCTCTCTATAAGGCGGGTAAACGCAGGATCAATGGGCATTGTGTGGAGTTTGGAAAAATCCCATTCAAGGCCACCCTTGTATTCAATGTATTTTCCCATCACTCTGCAGGCCTCATACATATCCTCCGGCGGAAGCAGATCTCCCGACTTGTTCTGAGGCTGTCCCATATAAACACCGCTGGCGGTAAGTGTGTGTGACATTGATCTTGTTCCGGAATGTCCTCTGCCGATAACTGTTGTTAAAAACATATTATATCTCCTCAAAAATATAATCCTTAAAGATAATATTAAAAAAACACACAAATGTCAATAGATTTTTTATCATTTTAAAATATAATGTCGCAAACCGCAAAAACATCACATATTTTGATAAATGCTCAATTCCAACAAGTAAAGTTCATTACAAAACGATACCCGCCATATTTTAGGCGGGTATCGCAAAAAAATGTTTTGGATATTTGTTTTATCAAGGAAAGAAGCCGCGGATCTTGTGCGCCGCAACAATTCTGGAGATGGCAGACATATATGCGCCCATTCTCAAGCTGGCATTTTTGTCTTTGGCAAGATCCCAAACCTCGTCAAACGCTTTGATAAGCTTCTTTTCAAGGGCAATGTTAACTTCCTCTTCTGTCCATGCAAGTCCCTGACGGTTTTGGACCCATTCAAAATAGGATACTATAACACC
Source organism: Oscillospiraceae bacterium (assembly GCA_017440425.1). Classification (GTDB taxonomy): domain Bacteria; phylum Bacillota; class Clostridia; order Oscillospirales; family Ruminococcaceae; genus SIG526. The sequence goes on from JAFSHJ010000037.1 coordinate 4,387, forward strand.
GCCGGAGTTTGCAAGGATATCGGGAACTATAATTTTGCCTGATTTTTCAAGTATCTCATCCGCTTCAACAGTTGTGGGGCCGTTTGCACCTTCCACAATATATTTTGCCTTTATTGTTTCTGCATTGCCTGCATTTATCTGGTTCTCCAGCGCAGCAGGAACAAGAATATCGCAATCGCAGGCGATGACCTCATCGGTTGTGCAGAAACGACCGTTGCCCTTGTAATCCTTAACAAGGTTCTTCTTGCTCAAAAATTTGGAAAGCTCGTTCATATCTATTCCGTTTTCGTCAATATATCCGCCGGAGATATCTCCCACAGCAACGATCCTATATCCTGCGTTATGCATAATCCGTGCAGCAACACCGCCCACATTTCCCATGCCTATAACGGCAACACGAGTGCCTTCAACAGGTTTGTCAATGCGTTTGAGCAACTCGTTTGCAACGATCATAATGCCGCGGCCGGTTGCTTCACCTCTTCCGAGGGAACCGCCTATTTCAATGGGTTTGCCTGTAACTATATCAGGCACGGCATAACCCCGGAACCTGCTGTATGTGTCCATCATCCAGCCCATGACCTCGGCATTGGTGTTGACATCCGGCGCGGGAATATCCTGTTCAGGACCGATAATGGGCAGGATCCTTGCGGTAAAACGTCTGGTAAGGCGTTCGAGCTCGCCTTTTGAGAGGGTTCTGGGGTCAACCTTGATCCCTCCCTTGCCTCCGCCGTAAGGAATATCTGCAACGGCGCATTTAAAGCTCATCCATGCAGCAAGCGCCTTGACCTCGTCCATATTTGCATCCTGATGGAATCTTATTCCACCCTTGCTGGGACCTCTTATCGATGAGTGCTGAACTCTGTAACCTTCAAAAATTTTCAGTGTTCCATTATCCATCATAACAGGAATTGCCACGCGCAGTTCTCTTTCGGGATACTTTAATACTACGTAGTCTTCTTCTTTCAAGCCAAGCATATTGGCAGCGCTCTCAAGAACTCTAAGCATATTGTCGTAGGGATTATATGCTTTTTCCATAATTTGCATTTCTCCTTTTTTCTGTTTCCTTGTACTTTTCTTCTTCAAAAGTCCAACTATATATTTTCTGATAATTATATCATAGACAAAATCTAACGTAAAATACAATATAATTATTTTTAAAAAAGGATTATATCAATATGATAATAATCCTTTTTTAAACCTATTTATTTGTTGCCGAACTTGATTTTTGCGCGCATATTGTTATCAAGAACCGTCTTTCTGATTCTGAGGGACTTGGGAGTTACCTCAATGAGTTCGTCGTCACCGATAAACTCAATATATTCTTCAAGGCTCATTATTCTGGGAGGTGTAAGACGCAGTGCTTCGTCGGAGCCGGATGCACGCATATTGGTAATGTGCTTGCGTTTACATACGTTTACAACGATATCTTCAGCCTTCGGGGACATACCGACTATCATACCCTCATAAACCGGCATACCGGGAGCGGTAAACAGAGTACCTCTCTCCTGCGCATTATAGAGGCCGCATGTAACGGCTTCGCCTGTCTCATAAGCAACGAGAGAACCGGTGAAACGGCGCTGTACATCGCCCTTGTAGGGCTCGTAGCCGTGGAATACTGTGTTCATTATGCCTTCGCCTCTGGTATCGGTCATAAACTCACTTCTGTAACCGAAAAGACCGCGAGAAGGAATGAGGAATTCAACTCTCATACGGGAGCCGAGCGGGGTCATCTTGGTGAGCTCGCCCTTACGCTGTCCCATCTTCTCCATAACAGAACCAACGCACTCTTCGGGAACGTCCACAACCAGCTCTTCAACCGGCTCCATCATAACTCCGTCTATCTCTTTATAGAGAACACGGGGTGTGCTTACAGAGAACTCGTAGCCCTCACGGCGCATAGTCTCGATGAGGATGGAGATGTGCATTTCGCCTCTGCCTCTTACTTTGAATGCGTCAGCGGAATCGGTCTCTTCAACACGGAGAGAAACATCCTTGAGAAGCTCACGGAAAAGGCGCTCACGCAGCTGGCGGGATGTGGGGAATTTGCCCTCACGACCTGCAAAGGGGCTGTCGTTTACAGAGAAGGTCATCTCAATGGTGGGCTCGCTGATCTTAACAAAAGGCAGCGGCTCAACGTTTGTTGTGGCGCAGATGGTGTTGCCTATTGTGATGTTGGGAACACCGGAGAAGCATACGATATCACCGACAGAAGCACTTTCTGCGGGATTTCTTCTGAGTTCTTCTATCTGATAAAGGTTAACTATCTTGCTGTTATATTTAACGCTGGGATCGTGATAGTCGCAAACAGTTATTTCGGAGTTTGCACGGATAGTACCTCTTTCAATGCGTCCGATAGCGATTCTGCCGACATATTCGTTATAGTCGATGGAGGAAACAAGCAGCTGAAGGGGCTCATCCGGCTCGCCCTCGGGAGCGGGAATATAGTCCAGAATGGTATCGAACAACGGGGTAAGGTCTGTTCCTCGTTTGTCATAAGAGAAGGATGCAGTACCGTCACGTCCGGAGCAGAACAGAACGGGACCGTTAAGCTGATCTTCATCAGCATCGAGATCCAGCAGCAGTTCAAGAACTTCGTCGGGAACCTCTTCGAGGCGGGCATCGGGACGGTCGATTTTGTTGACGACAACAACAACGCGGTGTCCCATCTCAAGTGCTTTCTGAAGCACGAAACGGGTCTGCGGCATAGGACCTTCTGCAGCATCAACAAGCAGCACGACGCCGTCTGTCATTTTAAGTACTCGTTCAACCTCGCCGCCGAAGTCTGCGTGTCCCGGAGTATCAACGATGTTTATCTTTACACCCTTATAGTGCACAGAGGTGTTTTTAGCCATAATTGTGATTCCGCGTTCACGCTCAAGGTCGTTAGAGTCCATTACTCGTTCTTCAACAACCTGATTCTCTCTGAACGCACCGCCCTGCTTGAGCATCTCGTCGACCAGCGTTGTTTTGCCGTGGTCAACGTGGGCGATTATTGCAATGTTTCTCAAATCTTCTCTTTTCAAAGTGGTTACCCCTTTCACTTTTGTGCAAGGACAATGCGCTCTATCCCTGCATAATCTTTATACACTTTTATATTTTTATATCCGACCGAGCTCATTAAAGCTGAAACTCCGGCCGCTTGTTTATCGCCGATTTCAAAAATGATGAAGCCGTTTGGCTTTAGCACCGAATACCAATCCCGTGAGATCGCCGCATAAAAATCCAATCCGCTGTCTCCGCCGTCCAGCGCCATATGCGGTTCACGAAGAACTTCCTTCTGCAGGCCTTCTATTTCACCCGTAGGCACATAGGGCGGATTTGAAAGTATGACGTCCAACCCGAAAAACTTTTCATCTTCCCTGTTTTCCTCTTTTGGAACATCCAGGACATTTCGGTTTACTATCTCAACGTTTTCAGCCTTGTTAACTTCAACGTTGCGCTTTATATATCCGATAGCCTTTTCGGAAAGCTCCACCGAAAACACCTTTGCCTTTGGCAAAAGCTTTGCCGCTGCAATGGCTATGCATCCGCTTCCGCTGCAAAGATCCGCTATCTTCGGATTATCCGGCAAAGGAAGCTGTGACAATTGTTCTATTATCAGCTCTGTCTCGGGGCGTGGGATGAATACGTTTTCTCCCACAAAAATTTTGCAGCCATAAAAATCCCAGCTTCCGATAATATACTGCAAAGGTTCACCCGAAAGCCTTCGCTGAATTGCCTCTTTTATTTTGTTTTGTTTGTCTTCATCAACGGCATTTGCTTTGCAAAGCAAAAACTCCGCAGAGCTCATTCCAAGCATTTCTTCCAGCAGCACGGAAGCTTCAAAGGAATAGTTTTCTACACCTTCCTGCTCGAAAATTTTTGCCGTTTCAGCATAAAGCTGCCCAACGGTCACCCAAAACAATCCTTTCAATAAATTTAATTATCTTCTATATCTTTTTCCAGCTCCAGCAGCTTTTCCTTTACATCGATACCGCATGCAAACCCCACCATGCCACCGTTTGCGCCAACCACCCTATGGCACGGCACAACAATTATGATCGGGTTTTTATTGCAAGCGCCGCCAACAGCTCTTGCCGCCTTTGGAAAGCCTATCTCTTTTGCAATTTCGCCGTAGGTTTTGGTTGTTCCGTACGGTATCTCACTCAACCTGCGCCAAACCTTGAGCTGAAACTCGGTACCGTTTCTGCACAGCGGAATATCAAAAGTTTTTCGTTCACCGTTAAAATATTCCTTCAGCTGCCTTTCAGTAATATCCAGCAGCGCAGAGCTATCGTTTATCATACTCTTTCCGTTGAAAAGAGATATTTCAACTATTGCATCTCCATCTTCAACGACCAGAATATTGCCTATGGTGCTTTTAAAAACACGCCTTTTTACCATATATCGCTCTCGTCATTGGGAATTACAGCTTTCATGGAAGCAATGGCAACCTCGATCTGAGATCTGTCCGGCTCGTTTGTGGTGAGACGCTGCAGCCATATGCCGGGTGCGGAGATAATTCTTGTAATAAAATTATCGTGACGTCCCGCAAGTTTTATTATCTCATAGGCTATGCCGGTGATTACGGGAAGCAATGCAAGCTTTATTGCCACACGCAAAAGCAGGTTGTCCCAGGGAACAAAGGGCAGAGAGAACACCATGATGCTCACGATAAGCACGATGAGCAAAAAGCTGGTTCCGCAACGGGGGTGGAAACGCTTGTGTTTTGCAACGTTTTCGGGTGTAAGCTCTTCCCCTGCTTCATAGCAGGCTATTGTTTTGTGTTCTGCACCGTGATACTGATACACTCTTCTGATATCCGAAAGCTTGGAGGTCAGATATACATAAAGAATGAAGATGACTATCTTTATAAGACCCTCTACCACAGAGCGAAGTGTTTCCGGCACAAAGCTTTCTGTGAGGCTGGCGATCCACGCAGGCAGGAACATAAAAAGCACAAGTGCCAGCGCCACACCTATGACCGAAGCAATGACTGTTATCACTTTATAAAACTTATCTCCGAAGAGCTTCTCCATCTTTTGGTCAAACTTGGAGGGTTCTTCCTCAAAACCGGATTTCTCTGCAGATCTCATCAGTGTTTTGTATCCCTGTGTGAGCGACACTATAAAGTTGAAAACGCCTCTGACAAACGGAAATTTTGCTATTTTATATCTCTTGTTGTTCCAGGTCTCCGTTTCTATATCTCCGTTCTGCATTCTCACGGAAAGAGCGGATTTCTCCGGACCGCGCATCATAACGCCTTCAATAACAGCCTGACCGCCGATGCTTGTCTTTTTTGCTGCAGCACAGCTTGGTGCGCAAACAGTAGCGGTCTCCTCGGCTTCGTTTTGGACAATAGTATTTTCAGTTTCTGCGTTTTCGGGAATATTCATTGTAAACACTTGTTTTTTCCCCCTTAAAGCTTTTATTTTTTATTTGATTTTTCCTGCAAGAGGAAGTGTTATTATAACGTTTGTGCCCTGACCCTTTTGGCTTTCGATATCAAGACTGCCTGAATGCAGTTGTATTATATTATCTGCCACGGCAAGACCGATTCCGGAGCCGCGTTTGCTGGAGGCACCCTTATAAAAACGTGTTTTAATGTTTGGAAGGTCTGCTTCATCAATGCCTTCACCAAAGTCTCTTATGGATATTGTGACACACTCTTTATCCGCAACGGCAGATACCTCTATCTTGCTGTCTGCTGAAGAATATTTCATTGCGTTATCCAGAATGTTGATGAAAACCTGTCTCAATCTGTTGCGGTCACCCATGACCACTATCATATCTTCGGGCTCGTTAAACTCAAGGTTTATGCCTTCACGTCTTGCCCTTTCGGTAAACATAAGTACAACATCGTCAAGCTCTGCAATAATATCCAGCTTTTCGGGTATCATCGTCAGCCTGCCGCTCTGCATTCGGGAAAAGTCCAACAGCTCCTCAACCATTTGAGAAAGACGCTCTGTTTCACTTATGATGACCTTCATTCCCTTTTGAACGGTGTCCTTGTCATCTGCCTCAAGAACGGTTTCACTCCAGCCTTTAATTGCTGTGAGCGGTGTTCGCAGTTCGTGCGAAACCGACGAGATAAAATCGTTCTTCAGCTTTTCGGAAGCACCCAACTCTCCCGCCATATAGTTTATGACGTCGCAGAGCTCGCCTATCTCATCGTCGTTTTTCTTCTCAAGCCGCGTTTCAAAATTGCCCTGGGCAATCTTTCTTGCGCTGTCGCCCACCATTCGCACCGGAATAACTATCGAATTGATAAAATAGGCGCTGGAAAAGATGACGAAGCAAACTATTGCAATGCAAACAACGGTTATCGCCGCAATAAACAGAACTATCTGCCTATCCACCAACGAAAGTGAGACAACTATCCTTATTGCGGGAAGCTCGACCTCGCTGACGGGAAGCAGCCTTGTTATTGCCAAAACGTTTTCACCGCGGATGTTGCCTATATATTCACCGCTGTCACCGGAATTTTCTATGGCATAGGTGTAGTCCGGCATTACATCGTCATTTCCCGGAACAAAACCGCTGGATGTGAGTGCAACCGTTTCATCCACACTGATAGCCATCAGCTCCATCTGATCTTTATATTCAAAGTTTTCAACCAGCTCCATCACATATTCATCGTATGTCTCGCTGTCCGCTTCATAATAGCCCAACAACGTGTTGACGATAACGTCTGCGCGAGAGTTGACTATCTGTCTTACGCCGCCGTAGTAATAGTTGCGGATACCGAAAGCAAAAACAATTTCAAAGATGATGAGAATGACAAGAATAACACCCAGGCTGTTTACGAGCCAGCGCTTTGTTATGTTTCTGTATGCCATTTTCTCACCGCCTTTTCTTTGTTTTTTACATCAGTCTATCCACTTATAACCAAATCCCCAAACCGTCAAGAGATATTGCGGTTTGGAAGGATCTTCTTCCAGTTTCACTCTGAGTCTTCGGATGTTCACATCCACTATCTTTTCGTCACCGAAATAGTTTTCTCCCCAAACCTTGCTGAGTATCTCGCTTCGGGAAAGCGCCGCATTGGGGTTATTCATAAACAGCTCCATCAGCTGATATTCCACCTGCGTTATCTCGATCTCCACATTGTTTTTCTCAAGTGTTCTGCTCTTGAGGTTAAGCGCAAAGGGACCGGACGTGAGTTTATCTGCACTTGAAGTTTTTTCTGCAGCAACAACTCTGCGGTGTATTGCGTCAACTCGTGCAACCAGTTCCGAAGGACTGAAGGGCTTTGTAACATAGTCATCTGCGCCCAGCATAAGTCCGGAGACCTTATCCATCTCCTGCGATTTTGCGGAAAGCATGATTATGCCCATTGTTCCGCTCTGTTCTCTGATTTTCTTGCAGACAGTAAAACCATCGATGCCGGGAAGCATTACATCAAGCAAAATAACATCAAAATCTCCGTTGTGCTGCTCAAAAAGCTCCAGCGCCTCTTCTCCGCTGCCTGCTTCAAAAACCGTATATCCTGCTCTTTTCAAATTGATAACAACAAACTCTCTTATTGAGCTTTCATCTTCAACAGTCAATATCTTCTTCATTTTTTCTCTCCTCTCAAAATTCAGCCCGCGGCCTTATTTGTCTATGACAGAAAAATTATTTTTACATTCAACAAAAGTCTTCTGGAGTTCACTCTCGGTGCTTGGTACAAAGATATAATATTGGTTTACGCCTTTTTCCGCTATGAGCCTATACGTTTCATCGAACTTATCGTGATAGGTGTTTTTGTTTACCGTTCTTATTCTCAAAAGCTCCATACCCACAATGTTATTATCCAGCAGTTCGCAGAAACTCCATTCGTTGTCATAGGAGGATTTTATAAGCACCACGCTGTCCACCCAATCTGCCGAAAGCTTATACATATATCCGTCGCGGATGTTTATTACCGCAGTAAATTTTGGATATATGCTTAACTTGGATGCCTCATAATAGGTGGTGAGATATGTTATCTCTTCTTCCTCTGTTTGAGCGCCTTCCATTGCTGTTTGATATGGTATCTCTATTACTCCGTCGTTGTCGATATCCTCCGACAGCAGCGCCTCATATCTGATGGGAAGCTCTTCCCCCTTTAATGCAAACAAACTTTTAAGCTTGTTGTTTTCAAAATAGAGAATATCCGTGGAATAGCTCTCGTCCGCAATCTTGTAATCCACATACAGCGCATTTTCAATGCCGGCAGCGGAACCGTTTTTAACAGAAAGATACTCTGCCGCACCGATGGAAAGCTTCTCTTCGGAAATAACCCGCAGTTCGTCGCCCTGGCTGCTGACAAGCCTTATACTTGTCTCTCCCGATTCATCTATGCTTGAAAAGATGACAGCATCATCGCATCCGTCTCCCGTAAGATCACACACAGCCGATGCCTCATAGCTTGTTGAAAACTCTTCGGAAAGCGTGTTCCCTGCAAAACCGTAAACCGTAAATATGTTGTTGCCTGAAATTGTGTTCTGCCAGCCGATAACTATAGAGGTCTTTCCCTCTGTGAACTCCGCAAACTCTACAGATACAACTACCTCTTCTTTGCCTCTGGCATCGTAGACGGATATCCACTTGTTGCCTGCGTTTTTGAGAATGTTTATGCGTGTATCCGTTTCATCCTGTATGCTGTAAAAGACAATTGCTTCTTTGTGACCGTCGTTATCGATATCGTAAAAGCTGAAGGCAGAGTTGTTGTAGCCGGATTTTGGATAACGCAGGCGGAGATTCTCTGTACCTGCGGCAGTTTCAAGTGCTGTATAGAGCTCGCTCTGTTCGTTTGTGAGCTTTGGCGGAAGTATCAGCGCCTCTATACCGAAATCCATGCCGGAGCAGGAGGACAGAAAAAACATCATGGCCGCAACAGCCAGCACCAAAAGATTTTTTATCTTCATCCGCATTATTCTTCCCCGTCCTTTCCAACATATTTGCTATCAAATTATTATACCGCATTTTGCGCCGAAAGTAAAGATTTTCCTGCTCTTCTTAACAAAATATTGGGTATTACATCCTTGTTTCATACTTTCAAACACAAAAATCCGATGCAGGATATTCCCACATCGGATTTTAACGTTATTGTATGGTGTTTTCAACTTATCGCTTACAGAGTGATCGTGATTTCGGGAGCAGCAAGGATACCGACAGTTCTTGCTTCTACATCTTCACGGAACTCCGAGAAGCCTTGAGAGATAAGAACGATCTCTTCAATTATCATTGTGGGCTCGAGAGTTGTGGTGATGTGCAGTTCAATTCTGTTTTCGCCCTGCTTGCAAAGATCGGTGATATCAACCTCGTAAGGAGCCCAGCAGCATGTACCGGCAGACTTACCGTTGACAACAACCTCAACAACCTCGTTGGTCTTTACATTGATCTTTACGCTGACAGGTTTTTCCTCTTCCATTGTGAAAGTATTCTTGTAAACAGCCTCGCCACCGTAGTAACGCCAGCCCTGTTTGGTATAGATATCTGTAATGTCAACATCGTTCTTGGGTGCAACGATAGCATCGTTTGCATCCAGGCAGAAATCTCCGCGAACAATAACCCAAGGCATCTTGTGGGGCATCTTCCAGTTGTGAACACGTCCAACCATAATAAGAATGTTCATGCCCTCTTTTACATAGGGAGCAATATCAATTATGGAGTCGTGAGGACCGTATTCATAAACCTTTCTGCCAACGGGAAGCTTATTGCCGTTGAGCCAAACCTCGCCGTCACCGTCTACCTCGCTGAACAGCTCAAGTGCTTTGGGCATCTCTTTGATCGTGAAACGACCAAATGCTGCATATCCGCTTCCGAAGGTTACTTCGTCTATGCAGGGGAACTCATAGCAACCGTAGGGAACTTCAACGGTTTCAGCCAGTTTCTGAAGCTCTTCACTGAGAGTTCCGTCCGGCTGTTTCTCTGCGAAATATTTTACGCGCAGCGGAAGGGCGTTGTTTCTCTTAATTTCAAAGGTCCAATCTTTGTCAAGAACGAGTTTCTTGTTCTCGCCTACCGGATAAACCTTTGTTGTGTCCTCATCAAGACCTTCAATTGTTACGTCTGGATCTCTGATGACGAGAATCTGCATATCGTGAGCGGGCAGTTCAACGTTTACTACGCCGTCTTTAACTTCAACAGCCTTGAGCACGGTACCATCGATGATGGAAACGATGCCATCTCTGTGGAGACGAAGCTTTGCGACCTGAGTTTCGGCGGTATCGTTGTTGATGAAGCAGGTGTAAATGCCTTCAGCCTCACGTCTTGCTGTGGTAACACCATAGGGAAGATACTCGGCCTCAACAGCTTCAACCTTGTTGCCTGCAGCCACAAAGTCGCCAAGGTCTTTGTAGAAGCGCTCTTTGTCCATCTTAACCTCAAGACCGGTGTTGATGAGCAATACATTGCCTTCCTGATGGATGGCATACTCGCTGTTGTTTGCAAAGAAGTTCTTGCCTTCTTCGGAAAGTCCGCAGAGCTCTGCAAAATCGTAATTCTTGGCAGTATCAACAGCCTTGTTGGGGAACTTGTTCAGGAAAACAAGACGTCCGCCCTGCTTTGCATATTCTGCAAAAGCATCGAGGTTTATCTGGTTAGAGCAGCCAACGTGCGGGAAGATAACTGTGTCGTAGGTGTATCCCTTGACGTTCATCTTGCCGTTTTCAGCCTTGATTTCGGCACCCAGCGGTTCAAAGTATACATCGTATTCCAAGCCTGCTCTGTTGAGTCCGAATGCGCAGTTGTGGTTCATTGTCTGCAGCGGTCTGTTGTGACGGCTTTCCTCAACGTGTGCCCACGCATCAATCTGCGGCAGGAAGATGAGAGAGTTGCCAACCGGAGTGGTCTTGGACATTACGGAAGCGCGCACGGCGGTGTAGTCGCTGAGAACATTATAATATTTAAACAACGGGTTCTGGAAGCTGTGGCTGGGCGGATAAGCAACCGGGAAGTTTTTGCTTGTACCGGTGTTCATGGAATAGAATGCGCCCATATAGAGGATGTGTGAAACACCCTGCATCATCAATCTGTTTATGATGCGCTTTGCATCTTCCAAAGTGAGATCCCAACCGCTGCCGGAGAAGGTTTCGCAGAAAGTCTTCTTCTTGCCTGCAAATTTTGCAATGGAAGAAACCAGCTTGTAGCCGCTCCAGTCAGGATTTGCAAGTCTGCCCTTACTGAGGATGGTATCCATACCGGGATAATCGAAACGGGAAAGTCCTTCGTAAACGTCACCGTGCTGTACGATCTGATAATAGAGCATGCCTGCACCACTAAGGTGACCGATGAGCTCCAGGTTGTTCTCGCGGCACCACTTGACATACTGATCCAGATATGCGTTATTAAACATTTTTGTAATCAGCTTATAATAGTGGTAACGAACCTTGAGATCCTCGTCTGTTTCAAAAGCGTTGGTGAGTGCAATATAGTTATCGCTGAGCTTATAGCCGTATTCCTTGTAGAACTCATCCTCGATAAGCTGTGTATAAGGACGGGTTGTGGGAGAACAGAAGTCAGAAATGGAGGTTTCGTCGGTGAAGATACGCTTAATGGTCTTACCAAAGCGATCACCTACGTTCTTGCGATAAACCTCGTGGTTGATCTCAAAGAACTTGCGGACAGCATCGGCATCCATTGTGTCGGTAAAGCCCTGAGCATATGTGGAATATTTGCCCCAAACGCTTGTCATGCTCAAACCGCCAAGATAATATTTGCAGAATACCCACAGCTGTGTGGAAACCACCTTGTCGTTTTCCCAGAGAACACGACCGTAGTCGCTGCCTTCAAAATACTCAATCTTTACTTTGTCGGTAATATCTTCGCGGCGACCTTCCTTGTCGGCGTATCTTGCCTGAACTGCAAGAACCTTACCCTTGAACAAAATTTCTGCAGACTCACCAACGATTACATTCTTGGTGAACCATGCGATCTGAGTCATGCGCTGTTCAGGATAGAGATCCATCATTCTGCCTGCAGATGTACCGGAAGACCATGCAAATTCATCGTACATAGAATATCTCATGCCAAGTCTTTCTGCTGTGTCGCAGGCAAGCTTAACATATCTGTTATATTCATCGGAAAGATATTCTGTACCCATATCACCGTGACCCGGATGGATATAGAATTCGTCTATTCCCGCCTTTTTGAACTGCTCAATCTGGTATACAACATACTCTTCATTAAGAGTGTCACCCCAGAACCACATCAAAGACGGGCGTTCGGCTTCGCCGTGTTTTTCAAAAACATAATTATTTGCCAAAACATCTTCCTCCTTTTAAAAAGAGTTTTATTTGCGTACATAATACCACCTTTCATTTAATAATGCAAGAGTTTTTTCCCTTTTTACTCATCAATTTTTTTGAAAAAAAAGAAAAAACACACACCTAATTTTCATAGATATTGTTTTACATCTGCATTGAAAAATTGCACTAAAAAAACCGACTCCGCTTATAAAACGGAGTCGGTTTGATTATCAAAAATAAAATATCAGCGGTTGAGGATAAGCTTTGTGAGCTCAACGGGATCAACGATAGCGCCGTCTTTGTAAACGCGCATATTTCCGGAAGCAATCTCATCGATGAGGATAACTTCTCCGTTGTTGTAGCCGAACTCAAACTTGATATCCCACAGATCAAGACCAATGGTCTTCAGGTCGTCAGCAACGATTTTAGTGATCTAGAGGGTCTGCTCTTTCATGCTCTTGAAAAGCTCTTCGCTCATAACTCCGAGAGCTGCAAGACCTTCTGCGGTAACAAGGGGATCGCCCTTTTCGTCGTTCTTGAAGGTGCACTCAACATATCCGCC
>JAFSHJ010000038.1 GCA_017440425.1 Oscillospiraceae bacterium
ATCTTTCTGCGGCTGCTCTTGTCAATGCTCCATATATCGGCAATGTAGTATCTGTTGCCGTCCACATCGAAGATGATTATTCTGTTTTCATCCAGCTGCTTGATGTTTCTGCTGATATCCTTGACGGCAAAAACCTTTTTGTGCTCGCCGATCATAACATCAAAATAAAAATATCCCAGCTTTTCTTTTACAGAGATTATCTGTGTCACCTGCGGACAGTAATAGCGGTTATCCAGCTCTTTTTTAACAAGCGCTGCGCTTTCCGCCGCAAGCTCATCCACATCTTTTATAATGCCGATCTCGTTATCCTCCGTGTCAAACACGCAGATATATGAAAACGGCTGACTATAGGGCAAAGTTCTTGCCAGCTTAACTCGTTTAACGTTTCTCTCCCCCAGCTGCAGGGCGGTGAATCCGTTGGGGTTGACATAGAAGTTGCATTCTTTGGGGTCAAGCAGACCTATATCCGTTATGGGCGCCGCAGTTTCGGCTGCCGCTGTAATTTTTTCGTTGTTGCTGTTCAAAACAGGATCCTCCTTTTCATAGAAAGCCTATCAATCTTCGGCAATTCCCACCTGCTTAAGTGCTTCGGACTGCATTTTATAGAGCTTGTAGTATTCGCCTTTTTTGCTCATCAGCTCCACGTAGCTGCCGTATTCCACCACTTTGCCCTTATCTATAACCGCAAGCATATCCGCATCGCGCAAGGTGGAAAGTCTGTGGGCAATGGCGAGAGTGGTGCGTCCGTCCTTAAGCTTTGTGAGCGCCTCCTGAATGTTTTGTTCTGTTTTGGTATCCATTGCGGCGGTGGCTTCATCCAGAATGAGTATCTTCGGGTTTTGGATGATGGTTCTTGCAATGGAGATGCGCTGTCTCTCGCCGCCCGAGAGATCCTGTCCGCCTGCACCCACCCTTGTCTGATAGGCATCCGGCAGTTTCATTATAAACTCGTGGGCGGAAGCCGCTTTTGCCGCTGCGACCACCTCTTCAAAGGTGGCGTTCGGCTTGGCATAGCGGATGTTATCCGCAATTGTGCCCATGAAGAGATATATCTCCTGCGAGACGATGCCCACGTTGCTGCGCAGCTGTGCAAAGGAGATGTCTTTTACATCCACACCGTCGATGGTGATGCTGCCGGCCTTTGCCTCATAAAGCCGTGCAATGAGGTTGGCGATGGTGGTTTTGCCGGCACCGGTTTTGCCCACTATTCCCAGCATCTGTCCTGCGGGAACCGAGAGATCCAGCTTTTTGATTATGGGGCGTGCAGGCTCATATTCAAACTCCAGCTCTTTTATCTCGAGGGCGCCTTTGAAGTCCCCGATGATAACCGGATTCTCCTTCTCCACCACGTCGGGAGTGGTGTCGATTATCTCAAACATTCGCTGTGCGGAATCGATGCACCTTGCCCACCAGTTGGATACCCAGGAGAAGAACTCCAGCGGTCCGTTGAGCATTCCCAGATAGACGGTGAAGCTCATCAGCATACCGAGGGACATCTCTCCCCGCACCACCATAATGCCGCCTATTGCGGTTATTACTGCCGTGACGAAATATATTCCCGCATAGATGAGGGGATATATGGTGAAATCGGTGCTCTCCAGCTTGGTTTCGGCATCACGCAGCTTGCCGCTGTATACGCTGAAGCGGTCGTATTCCTCCTGCTCCTTGGCAAATGCTTTGATGATTCGCTGACCGTTGATGTTGTCGCTGACTGTGGCGCTTACCTTTGCGTTATATGCCCAGCTCTTGTGGTGCAGTCTGCGGAAAACTCTGTCTGCCAGACGGAACATCACCACTATCACCGGCAGGGTGACGAGTGCGATAATTGCCAGCCGCCACTCCATTACAAACATTATTATGATGACACCTATCAGCGATGAACCGCTGGTTATAACATATGGCAGGCCGTCCATCATAAACCAATAGATGTTGTTGGAGTCACGGTTGACACGCTCCATAAGGGAGCCTGTCTGTTTTGCGGAATAAAATCCCACGGTGAGTCGCTGCATTGCCTCAAATATCTTCAGCTTTATATCGTAGATGACCCATGGCAATATTGCCGCCGTGATATATTGCTGAATGACGGTGAACAGCAGGTTGAGCAGCTTTACCGCCAAAATTGTCAGCACCAGCGAGCCTATTGCGGCAAACACCTGCTGCACGGGCGTGTTTATGTAGTCTGCCAGCACGTCGTCGATAAGGCTTCTCGTGCTCACCTGCGGTGCATAGATGTTGACGACGGTGCTCATCAGCATAGTCACTATTATGAGCATAACCTTCCACTTATAGTCGCTGAAAAAGGAGAAAAGTCTCTTTATCACCGAGCTTTTGTCCATGCAGTTGGGACAGACCTCGCGGCTGTCGGGATATCTCTCGCCGCATTTGGGGCAATATGGGTTGCCCTTGAACTGTTTAACAGTCTCTGCCACATCTCCGCCCTCTTTAAAAACGGAGAATGCCTTTGCAAAATCGTTAAATCCCGGCAGATTGCCCAGCGAAAACTTTGTCAGCAGGCGCTCGCCCTCTGCAGTTTCGGCAATGAGTGCGGCGGTTGATATATACTGTTCTGTTTTTATCTTTTTTATTTCTCCCACGGGGATGCACTCAAGGCTGTGCAGCGTATACTCGTTCTCTATGCGTTTGCTGCCTTTTGCCTTTTTGATGCGCTGCGCACCCGTTGCTATATACACTCCCGCATCGTCGAAAAACAGCCAGGAAGAACAAAAAGTGCCTTCTTTGTCCATATCTCCTTCAACGCAGCAGTATATGCCTTTGGTGTCCAGCCCCTCCTTCTCAACCAGGGGCACCAGACCTTCGGGCAGCTTGGAATAAGCTCTCATTCGTTGGAACCTTCCTTTCTTTTTTATATCTCAATTTACACTTTTTCTGTTAACTTTACTTGATAAACTCCTCCAAAACATATGTCGACGGTTGTTCTGTACGATATTTATGTAAACAACCGGAGCTTCTGCAGATTTCTGCAACCGTAAGAACACTACACCTTTCATTATTTGCTCTTCCCAAACCGCAGCTCTCTTGCTGTTGTTTTGGCTATACAAAAAATCGGTGACCGCCCAAAGACGCTCACCGAAGCATTTATGCCGCACTGTAACAAGAAAAGGACAAACGCCTTCCTTTAAAAGCACAAACAATCCGTGAAGTCTATATGACGGCAAACCATATCATTACCATTTTTTTCCAAAGCATTGTTTCTTACATTAAACAAACTCATCATATAAACCTCACTTTCTTCAGAGTTATAATTTATGGAATAAATATATCACACTGCGGTGTCTATGTCAATATTTCCACATTATTTTTGATCTCGCTGTGGGTACACAAACAAAAATGCACCGTCTTTGTCAGGACAGTGC
>JAFSHJ010000039.1 GCA_017440425.1 Oscillospiraceae bacterium
CCATCTATGCCCTGGAGCACGGCGTAAACGTTCTTATCGAAAAACCCATGTGCGTTACTCTTGAAGAAGCTGTTGCTATCAGAAAAGCTGAAAAAGCAAGCGGAAAGATCGTTTCCATCGGCTTCCAACCACGCTACAGCCCCAATATGCAGATGATAAAGCATATCATTGAATCCGGCGAGCTGGGTCATGTATATCACATCACCATCGGCGGTGGCAGAAGACGCGGTATCCCCACTCCCTTCGGCACCACATTCATTGAGCAGGAAACCGGTGGTTACGGCGCTCTCGGTGATATCGGCTGCTATGCGCTGGATATGGTCCTTAACGGCCTTGGTTATCCAAAGCCCCTTACAGTAAGCGGCTATACCTCCGATTTCTTCGGTAAGGCTGACGACTACAAGTATAAAGATGTTTTCAGCGTTGACGATTTCGCTGTAGCTTTTATCCGTCTTGAGGGTGGCATTACCATCGACTTCAAGACCGCCTGGGCAATGAACATCGACACCATGGGCGACACCGTTATCCTCGGCACAAAAGCAGGACTCAAGATCCCATCCTCCACACATTGGGGCGGCATCGATGCTCCTCTCAAGCTCTATCGCAACATTGGCGACACACCCGTTGAGACCGTTATCCCCCTCTCTCCCGAACCTGCTGAGGGTGCTTTCTATTGGAAGCTGCGCTATTTCCTGGATGCCATCAAGAACGGCACAGAGGCTCCCGTTCCCACAAGAGAGATCATCTACAACCAGGCTATCCTTTCCGCTGTTATGGACTCCGCAAAGATCGGAAGAGAAGTTGAAGTTGTTGTTCCCGAAATATAAAATATCCACAATAACACAAAACAGACCCGAAACTCGGGTCTGTTTTTTTATACTGATAAGAGATATCTATTTGGAATAGAGCTCGTTTATTGTTGCAAAGTAGGCATCCAAGTTATCCCACTTTGCTTCTGCCGGTATATCGCATCCGGAGGAGATCATAAAGTTGCTGTAGCCGGAGCAATCGTTATACACCTTGATAACAGCATTTTTAATATCTTCAGGTGTGCCTGTCTTAAACAGAACCGGGTCAACATTGCCCATAACGATGGAATCTTCCGGCATTTTTGCAACGATATCTTTAATTTCTATTGCGTTGCCGAAGTGATAGATGTCTGCACCCAAAGCTGCAATGGAATCTGTCATGTTGGGAACAGCATTTCCGCAGTTGTGATAGCAGATAATAAAGTCATCGTCGTTGACGGCATCAAATATCTCTTTGACAAATGCGGCGGAAAACTCCTCCGCAAGAGCCGGAGACAGCAGACCGGCAGCAGGTTCAGCCATAACAACACCGTCAGCACCCACCGCTTTGAAGGCTTTGATATACTCTATGAGGAACTCTGTTGCTTTGGAGAGAAGCACTTTTACCTCATCGGGGCTGTCATAGCATTCCATCATAAGCTCGGACATATCAAAAAGACGTCCTGCCAAGGAATAAGGCCCGATAACTCCGCAAAAAACGGGAATATCTTTGATGAGTTCTTTGGCTTTTTTTACGCCCTCAATATAAATTGCGGTTCTTCCTGCTCCAACCTCTGGAACAACTATATCTTCAGCTTCTGTGATATCGTCAATCAGTCCGGCATCGATGGTGGGTATCTCCTCCTCGGAGAAACGCACGTGAGCACCGAAAGCCTCTGCCTCAACGGAAAGATCCATCATATTGAGAGAAGCACCGATGCTGCATCTCTGCTTAATAGCATACATTCCCTTTGCCTGCATATCGGAGGAGCTTATCAGCTCATTGATGCCGATACCCAAAAGCTGTGTGGAGGGAAAAGATAATACGGGAACAGTTTGAGCTTTTTGGTTAAGAAGTTGAGCTGTTTTTGTTTTCATATGATATAATCCCAAACGTTTAGAGTTGTTATTATTTCTTGCAAAGCTCTACTGCAGCCTCAGCAGCACTTGCAGCATCGGGAGTGTAGCAGTCTGCACCGATCTTGTCGCAGTATTCCTGAGAAATGGGAGCGCCGCCGATCATAACCTTTACCTGATCTCTGATACCGGCCTTCTTGCACTCTTCAACAACAGCTTCCATAGCGCCCATTGTTGTGGTGAGAAGAGCGGAGCAAGCGATAACCTGGCAATTCTGCTCAATAGCGGTGCGTACAAAAGTTTCGGGAGAAACATCTGTGCCGAGATCAACAACTTCAAGGCCTTTGCCCTCCATCATCATCTTAACGAGGTTCTTGCCGATATCGTGGAGGTCGCCCTGAACTGTGCCGAGGCATACCTTGCCGGAGGATTCGATGCCGTCTTCAAGCAGAAGAGGTTTGAGTATCTGAGTGCCCATGTTCATTGCACGTGCAGCAACGAGAACTTCGGGAACATAAACTTCGTTATTCTTGAATTTTTCGCCAACGATATTCATGCCGTGAATGAGACCATCATTAAGAATTTTTGCAGCAGGAATACCTTCGTCAATGGCTTTCTGAACAAGCTCTTTAACAACTTTAGCTTTACCCTTTTGCAGATTTTCAGAAATTTCAATGAGTTCCATAGATTTTTCTCCTTTATTATTTTGATTTGAATGTTGAGTCATTCTGTATTGATAAGGGGTTTCCCCCATGACAGACTTGAAAAGCTTGTAGAAAGACGGAATATCACGCATTCCGCAGCGGGCAACTATTTCTGTGTTTGTAAGGTTTGTGTTGGTTAAAAGATTGCAGGCTGTGGTAACCCTTAGATTACGCAGATAGTTTAAAAAGGATTCGCCCAACACCTTTGGAAACAATCTGCTGAGATGTGAGGGGCTTATAAAAAGCTCCGCAGCAATGGATTCAAGGGTCATATTATAATCACTGTAATGCTCTTCAATGAGTTTAATAGCCCTTGAAACGGTTATCCACTCTTTGTGGCGGGAAAGCTGCAGGGTCTCTGCCATGTTGATATATCTGCTGATGTTTATCATCAACAGCGAAAGATGGGATTTTACAGCCTCTTCCCAATTGGTGCCCTTGCTTTGAAGTTCTTCCGATATATTTTTGCATAGATCTTCAACAACGTGAAAGGTTTTGGAGTTGAGAAGTGCATAGGATATGGGAAGCTTGTCTCTGAACACGCCGTAGCAGAAAGAATCATCGTTTAAATCGAAGGTGTTATTCTGCGATATAATGGCGGGATCAAAAACAATTCTGCGGACTGTGGGTTTTTCATCGTTGTTTTTGGCATAGTATCCGTGAGGTATGTTGGTTTTGAGTATATACATATCTCCCGTCTGGCACTCTGTGGTGTCATTAAAGACGCGATGGATACCGTTTCCGCTGACAACAATGCTTATTTCAACCAGATCCGCATCGGCGGTCTGTGTCAACGGTGAATCAATGGAGTAGATCTCATCACAAACCGTCAGCTCTGATAAAACCGTATCTGAAGTGACAATGTTTGTGTTTTCCTGTTCCACCCTGTCCATATTCTGTATCAAGGTGTATACCTCCGTGGTAATTTTACGGTAGTTTAAAGTTTGATCTTTTTAATCTCTTCTGCATAATACTGAACAAGCTCAAATTTGCTGCCAGGCATAAGACGGTGGTCGGGACAAGGGATAAACCCTCCCAGTGAGACCAGGCGCTTCATTCTCTCGATCTCTGCATCGACAGCGGCTTTGTCCTTTCGGAAAGCGGTCTTATCCATTCCTCCGACACCCAACATTCCCTTGCCGAACTTATTTCTTGCTGGTTCAAACTGATCGCCCCAAACACCTACTTCTATGGGAAACATTGTGTTTACGCCGTTATTGAACCATGTAGGCAGCAGTTTCTCTGTTACACCGTCACAATCCAACGATATAATATCAATTCCATATTTGCGGCAGAGATCATTGCGCTTTTTATAGTGTTTTGCGCAGATATCGTCGAAAATATCCGGAGAAAGCAGCGGTCCGTTTTTAAAGCAGATATCCTCCCAATAGTGCGCAAAATCAAATTTTGCACCAGTCTGCAGAATCATCTCAACGCATTTATACTGCATCTCCGCATATGCATCCACAATATCAGCAAACAACAGCTCGTCGTCATCATAGATAATATAGCTCATTCCAATAACAGAGAGAATATTGCGGATATCGCCGATAACGCTGCCGAGATGAAGTCCAACCGGAACATCCTTGGGGCGTCTTTCGTTAAAGTTGCGGTAAAATTCCAGATTTACTCTGTCGGGAGAAAACTGCATTTTTGGAAGATAGAGTTCCTCAAACGCAGCTCTGTCCTTTAGAAGATAGTCATCTTCGGAAGGAATGCTGGTAACACCCGGCTTTATTCTTTCAATTATGCCTGCGCCATTCTGGATACGTTGTGTGCCGTCAGGCAATACTTCCAAAACCTTGGTTTCAAAAGCAGGTCTTAAACCTCCGGCATATCCCACGGTTTTAAACCAGTTAAAATCCCATCCAATCAGCTTGTCAAGCTCGGCATCCTTTTGGTTTCCGTCGCCGTATCCATCCAGAATATCTTCAGGAATGTGTCCCTGCTCTATCCATTCCTGGAGAAGCTCCCCCCAATAGCCGAAATGAACCGCAGGAAGGCGGTCGGCAGATTTATAATGTAATATATTAAGAGCACGTTCTCTGTTAGTCATTACACTAAATCTCCTAAACATTAAAACAGAATCATTTATATTAATTATACCATCACGTTTTTATGATGTAAATATGGTTGAATTGTTTTGTTAAAGAGGGTTTGGCAACAAAACCACATAATTTCAATATTATTCGCAGTAAAAACAGCCTAAATTACAATAAAGAAAAGGCAGCGGGAAAAACCCACCGCCTTTAAAGCTTAAAATATTAAATTATTTGCCAAGAGCCTCTGCAATGGCCTTTTTCATGGAGAGTGCCTCATCTCTTGCGGCTGTCTGCCAGTCAACGTCGGGGCGTTTTTTCCATGCACAGATGATCGCACGGGAGGAGTTGACGATAGCACCTCTGCCGTTTTCATCAAAAGCACCGATAACATCCTTTGCACCGCCGCCCTGTGCGCCGTAACCGGGAACAAGGAAGAACATGCCGGGGAATTCCTTTCTGAGTGCAGCAAGCTGTTCGGGATAGGTTGCACCAACAACTGCACCGATTGCAGAATAGCCGTATTTGGAAGCATTGCGGCTCTCCTCGCCCAGCTCATAGCAGATTTTTGCCATCTCAACGCTTACGGTATTTCCTGCCTCAAGCAGCTTATCCTGAAGCTGTCCGGAAGAGGGGTTGGATGTTTTAACAAGCACAAAAATGCCTTTGTCGTATTTATCGCAGAGCTTGAGAGGCTGGTCGATTCCGTCTTTGCCGAGATAACCGTTCACGGTAAGAGCATCTGCGCCGAAGGGCTCAACAATTCCGTCGGGAACTTCAATGTTGCCGAGATATGCATCGGAGTAGGCTTCCATTGTGGAGCCGATATCGTTGCGTTTGCCGTCAACAATAACGAACATACCCTTGCTTTTTGCATATTCAACTGTCTCGGCAAAGCATTTTACTCCCTGCCAGCCAAAGCGCTCATAATAGGCAAGCTGGGGCTTAACTGCGGGAACTATATCGCAAAGTGCATCAACCATACCTTTTCCCCATTCCAGAACGGCTGCAGCTGCGCCGTCAAGACCGCCGCCATACTTTGCAAAAGCTCTCTGTTTAATGTCGTCGGTGATATATTCCAGCTTGGGGTCGAGTCCTGCTACGGTGGGGTTGTTCATTGCGTCAATTTTTTCAATAAGTCTGTCAAATGACATTTTCTGTTCCTCCACAAAAGTGTTTTTATTTAACTTAAATCAATAACTTAAAAATCCAACCGGGTTATTTTGCCCAACAGGCGTTTGCCAATAAACGGGCAGTTTACAGATCGGCTTCTCAACTCGTCTGTACTGAAGATTCTGTCTGCTGCGGTATCAATGAGAACGATATCCGCTTTTGCGCCTGTTCTCAGAGTACCTGCATCGATGCCGATTATTTTGGCGGGGGCGGTGCTCATGCGGTAAATAAGCTGCGAGAGGGTCATCTTTCCGGTTGCAACAAGTGCTGTGTAGCTTGCTGCAAAAGAAGATTCCAAACCGATGATACCGTTGGGAGCAGAGAGAAAATCTGCTTTTTCTTCAGGAGAGTGAGGTGCGTGGTCGGTGGC
>JAFSHJ010000040.1 GCA_017440425.1 Oscillospiraceae bacterium
ACGGTGGTGGGTGAAAACGGCGAGATAGTGCTGGCTGCAGAAAAAATTGCAGTCACAGATTCCGACAGCGACGGTGTCATCACCATCAACGATGCTCTTTATTGCGCCCACGAGGCAAAATATCCCGGCGGCGCAGCTGCAGGCTACGGCTTTGAAAACACAGACTACGGTCTGAGCCTCACCCTGCTTTGGGGGATCGATAACGGCGGCAGCTACGGCTATATGCTCAACGACGGCAACCCCATGTCCATGGCAGACCCCGTCAAAAACGGCGACTACGTCTGCGCATATGCTTACACAGACCTCACCGCCTGGTCGGACGTGTATTCCTATTTCGACGTGAAGAGCGTTGAAGCAGAGGCAGGCGAGGAGATGACCCTCACCCTCAGATACGTAGGCTTTGACGAAAACTGGAGTCCCGTGGTGATAGATGTTGCGGGCGCGACCGTAACGGTCGATGGCGAAGCCACCGATATTGTCACAGACGAAAAGGGCGCCGCAACCCTCACGCTGGAAAAAGGCGACCACATCATCAGCGCAGTTTCCGAAGAACTCACACTTGTGTCTCCCGTTTGCGTGGCAAGCGTTGCAGGTGCAGGACTCAGCCCGGTTTGGTATGTGGTTATTGCGGCTGCGGTCGTTGCTGTTGCGGCTGTTGTGATAGTTCTGGTCAAAAAGAAGAAGTAAGATTAAAATAAATCAAGGATCGGGCGTCAAATGATGAGAAAATCTATATTGTCATTGGTGCTTGCGGTGGTGCTGCTGGTTGTCTTTGCGGTGCCGTCAGCTGCCGCAGATGCCGATGTTGACAGCCTGCTGGACGGGCTGATAGACTATGAGCTGAAAAATGCGGGCGCAGAGGATGTAAACGGCTGGATAAGCGGCAAGCTTGCGGAAAACGCAGGAAACGGCTCCGAGTGGTATATAATTGCCCTCAGCAGGCTGGGAGACTACGATCTCTCCCCTTATGCAGAGGCGCTTAAACGTGAGATAGCCGAAAACGGAACATCCAATGCGGTGGAGCGCCAGCGCTGTGCTGTTGCACTCACCCTTGCGGGCTACAAAGGCGAATACATCGAAAACACACCCGCAGAGACGATGGGCAGGCAGGGCATAATGAGCGTTATCTTTTCGCTGCATCTCTCCAACAACGGCGTGGGAGAGGATATGGCGGAGGCGGCAGCGGCAAAGCTGCTTGAGCTGCAGTTTGCCGACGGCGGCTGGGCGCTCAACGGCGAAACGGCGGATGTGGATATAACCGCAATGGCGCTGCAGGCGCTGGCGCCCCACAAGGCCGATGCCAAAATCGATGAAGCCATCCAAAAAGCGCTGCAGCTTCTCTCGGAGAGGCAGCTGGATAACGGCGGCTTTATGAGCTACGGCAAGGAGAACTCCGAAAGTGCCGCGCAGGTGCTTATGGCATTGAGTGCACTTGGTATAGATTTTCAAAGCGACGAGCGGTTCATCAAAAACAAAAACACCGCGCTGGATGCAATGCTGAACTTTCGCCTTGAAGACGGCAGCTTCGAGCACGAATACGGCGCAGGTGCAAACAAAATAGCGCAATATCAGGCGTTTTGCGCTGTTACGGCAATCAAAACGGGGGCGCTCTATTTGGCGGACAGCGCTCCCGATAAAGAGATAGTCATACAAGAGGCGGCCAAAGGGGATAAGGTGACGGAAGAGCCGACGGAAGAGGCTTTTCCGGAATACAAGCTGTGGATATGCGGCGGAGTGGTGCTGCTTTGCGCCGTGTGGTGCACAGTTTTGGCTGTCAAAAAGAAAAAAGGCATCAAAAATTATCTGGCTGCGGCAATAGCGGGTGCCGTGCTCATCGGCATCACGCTGTTTGTGGATGTGAAGAGCGCCGATGATTTCTATGCGGAGACAAAGGTCGAAGATCCCGTGGGAAAGGTGACGGTCTCTATCACCTGCCACAGCATAGCAGGCAAATACGGCAATGCACCCAAGGATGGCATTGTTTTGAGCGCCGCAGAGTTTGATATCGGCGAGGGCGACACCGCTTACGACCTGCTCATCCGTGCCGCAAGGTCAAGGGGGATACACACCGAGGGCAGCGGCAGCGGTGAACTGATGTATATTTCCGGCATTGCAAACATCTACGAATTTGATCACGGCGATCTTTCAGGCTGGCTGTATACCGTGAACGGAGCATCTCCGTCGGTGGGCTGCGCAGCATACCAACTCTCCGACGGTGACAGCGTGGAATGGATATACACCGTCGATATGGGAAAGAACATTCCGAGAAAATAACAAAAAAGGAGGGACAAGGATGAAAACGTTGGATAACAGCAACCCAATAGCGGCTGCGGTGTATTTTATCTGTGCTGCGGGCGTTGCAATGTTCAGCAGAGACCCCATAATAATCGCCTTGTCTCTTGCGGGAGCGGTCACCCTCTGCATTCTGCAAAAAGGCGGAGGACACCTGTTTTTTGCCGCACTTTTTGTGCTGGGCACCGCCGTCAATCCGCTGTTCAACCACCGTGGCAGCAGGGTGCTGTTCGTGCTCAACAACAACCCCGTCACAGCAGAGGCGCTGCTCTACGGTGCGCTGTCATCTGCAATGGTGGTTGCGGCTATCTATTGGTTCAAATGCTTTTCAACCATAATGACAAGCGACAAGCTGCTGTATATTTTCGGTTCGGCAATGCCCAAGCTGTCGCTGATAATATCAATGGCGCTGCGATATGTGCCGCTGTTCACAAGGCAGGCAAAAACCGTCAGCGCAGCGCAAAAAACAATGGGTATCTATAAAGAGGAAAACATCATCGACAGCATAAAGGCAAAAATCAGGGTGTTTTCGGTGATGGTCACCTGGACTTTGGAAAACGGCATAATAACTGCGGACAGCATGGAGGCCCGCGGCTACAGCGCAGGCAGACGAAGCTTTTTCGCTATATATAAATTCACCTCAAAGGATGTTTTTCTGTTGGCGGCCTCGCTGCTGCTGGCAGGTGCGGCGCTGCTGCTTACCTCTGTGGGGGACAGCGCAGCGGTGTTTGAGTTTTTCCCAACTGCAGCAATGCTTCCGCCCGAAAGTTGGGGAGTAAAAATATGGGCGGCATATATAAGTTACGGAATTTTGGCAATGCTGCCGTCAGCATTGGAATTGGAGGAGGTAGTCAGATGGAAATACTTGCAGTCAAAAATCTGAACTTTGCCTATCCCTGCTGTGTCGGCAAAGCTGTTGAAGATGTCTCCTTCAGCGTGAAAAAGGGAGAATTTATAGCGCTGTGCGGCGCAACGGGAAGCGGAAAATCCACCCTTCTGCGTCTGCTCAAAAGAGAGCTGCAGCCATTGGGAGAGCTTTCGGGAGAGGTGCTGTTGGGTGGAAAAAACGTAAACCGGCTGTCTGTCAGAGATTCCGCAGGCAAGATCGGCTTTGTAATGCAGCGTCCGGAGCAGCAGATAGTCACAGACAAGGTGTGGCACGAGCTCGCCTTTGGACTTGAAAATCTCGGCACGCCAAAAAATGAGATGCGCCGCAGAATTGCGGAAATATCGGAATATTTCGGCATAAGCGGCTGGTTCGAGAAGGGTGTGGACGAGCTTTCGGGCGGACAAAAACAGCTGCTCAACCTGGCGGCGGTGATGGTGATGCAGCCGGAGCTGCTCATTTTGGATGAACCCACCGCACAGCTGGACCCCATAGCCGCAAGCGATTTTATTGCAACGCTGCAAAAGCTCAATCGTGAGCTGGGTCTCACCATAATAATTGCAGAGCACCGCCTGGAGGATGTCATCCCCATCTGCGACAGAATGATGGTGATGGATAAGGGCAGGCTCAGACTGTGCCTCCCACCGAGAGAGGCTGCGCAGAGGCTTAACGAATACCCCGAGCTGCTCAAAAGTATGCCTGCCTCCGTCAGAATATATAATGCATTGGATAAACGGGATGAGGAGTGTCCCCTCACCATAAGAGAGGGCTCGGATTTTATCTGCAGAAACTTTGGTAACAGCGTAAAATGCCTTGCTGACGCTCCGAAAGCGGAGAGGGGAGAGGCTGCGTTGGAGTTTGAAAACGTGTGGTTCCGCTATGGCAGAAACCTGCCCGATGTGCTGAAAGGCACCAACTTTACCGCCTGCGCAGGCGAGATATTCTGTCTGTTGGGCGGAAACGGCTCCGGCAAAAGCACCCTGCTTAAAAATGCATCCGGCATAGCAAGAGCTTACAGCGGAAGCATTAAGGTGTTCGGCAAAAAAATTGAAAAATATAAAGAAAATTCGCTGTATAAAGAGTGTCTCGCATTTCTGCCGCAGGATGTGCAGGCGGTGTTTTTGAAAAACACCGTGAGGGAAGAGCTTGCCGAAGTGGGTGGCGAAGAGCGCATCCCTGCGGAGCTGTTTGCACAGCTGCAGCAGAAAAACATCTTTGATTCTCACCCCTACGACCTCAGCGGAGGTGAACAGCAGCTGGTGGCATTTGCCAAGGTGCTGGCAGCAAAGCCGCGCATCCTGCTGCTGGATGAACCCACAAAAGGACTGGATGCCCGCACAAAGCAGGAACTTTCTTCAATGCTGAAAAAACTGAAAAACAACGGTGTTGCCGTTGTGGTGGTGACCCATGACGTGGAGTTTGCCGCCGAAACAGCGGACAGATGTGCAATGTTTTTCCGCGGTGAGATAATTTCGGCGGATTCTCCAGAGGAGTTTTTTGCCTGCAACAACTTTTACAGCACAGCTGCAAACCGAATGACCAGAGGACACTACGAGAAAGCGGTCACCGTGGAGCAGGCGGTGGAGCTCTGCCGTGCAAACGGTGAAAGGAGCGGCAGATGATCGTAATAAAAAACGCAAAACTGCGTTCTGCATTAAAAATTGCAATTCTGTTGGCGATTCCGCCGGTGATAATAATCGGCTCGCTTGTATCGGAAGAGAAGAGCTACGCACTCATTTCGCTGGCGGTGACGGTGCTGGCGCTGGGACTGTTTTTGTGCGGCTTTGAGCAGAAAAAGATTGGCACCCGCAGACTGGTGACGGTGGCGGTGATGGTGGCGCTTTCGGTGGTGGGCAGGTTTATCCCGCTGTTCAAACCCATAACGGCACTCACCATCATAACCGCTGTGTATATCGGCGGCGAGGCGGGCTTTTTGGTGGGTTCACTTTCGGCGGTGATCTCCAACTTCTATTTCGGTCAGGGACCGTGGACGCCTTTCCAGATGTTTGCGTGGGGAATGATAGGACTGATCGCAGGCTTGCTTGCAAAACAGCTGAAGCACCACAGAATATTCCTGCTGACCTACGGTGTGGTATCCGGCGCCGCATTTTCGGTGATAATGGATATCTGGACGGTGCTTTGGTATAACGAGGGGCTTGTGTGGGAGCTTTATTCCGCAGCAATAGTTACAGCCCTGCCGCACACGGTTTTGTATGCCGTATCCAACCTTGTTTTCCTGCTGCTTTTTGCAAAGCCTTTCGGTGAAAAGCTGGAGAGGGTAAAGATAAAATACGGTATTTGACAGTTGATTTCGGCTTGGCA
>JAFSHJ010000041.1 GCA_017440425.1 Oscillospiraceae bacterium
GGCGGATATGATGGAGAAGATAATCCCGGCGCTGAAGCATCAGCCGACTGTCGTGCATCTTTGATTAAAGATAAAACGGATTCGGGATTTTTACGGTTTTGAATGAAGAATATTACCTGCAGCAAGTGGATTTCGCTTTGCTGTAGCTGCAAACAAACGGCGCCACGCATCCGCCCCCTCCGACAGCCGGCGGCTGTCCACTCCCCCTTTACGGGGGAGCTCCGCTGTAAGCGGAGGGAGAGGGCGGGTGTGCGGCGCCGTTTGGCTCATTCAATACAGGAGAACTCCTCCAAACAACAAAAAGACTGCAGTTCAAAAGAACCGCAGCCTACTATGGAGTATTTGAATTTGCCGTAACAGTTGAGCTGTTTAATTGACGGCTCAATTCAGATGTGTTATAATATCAGCAAAAGAGCGGATTATCCACGCATACGCATATAGTGGAAGATATACTGCTGAGCAATGCCAGCCTCGCTGATCGCACATTGAGGCAGACCATTTGGAAAAAGCTCCGCCATAGCGCGCTTCATCCAAACATCGATGGGGAAGCATTCCACCCTGCCGAAACCGTAGAGAAGGGTGCATTCCGCAACCTTGGGACCCACGCCTTTTATGGTCATCAGCTTTGCACGGGCATCGTCAAGGTCGGCGGTGTAGAGCTCGTCCAGCACAAGCTCACCGGATGCAACCCTCGAGGCAGCATCTATAATATATTTTGCACGAAAACCGCAGCGAATGGGAGCAAGATCCTCCTCCGAAAGCGCCGCAAGACGCTCTGCGGTGGGGAATGCATAGCCTTTTCCGTTGGAAAGCGGTTCACCGAAGCATTCGCAAAGCCTTGCAACAATGCCTTTTATGCGCTTGATGTTGTTGTTTTGGCTGATTATGTAGCTGCAAAGCGTCTCCCAGGGATATTGACGCAGCACTCTTATGCCGGGGGCAAAGCTGAGAGCCTCCGCAAGAATGGGGTCCTGACCGAAAATGTCACGGAGAGAATCATAATCACGGTCAAGGTCGAAATAGGGAGCCCAAACGGTGTCGAAATCGTCAGCATTTATGCCGGTGAGAGTAACGGTGGAGCCATCCTGTACGGCGTGGCAGAATCTGCCGTCCACAATGCCGTCAAAGCCGCCGTCTGCCTCATCCCAGCGGAAGCACTGACCGCAATCCAGAGTATCTTTGAGAGAAAAGTTGTTGAGCCCTTTTATTGTCACCGAGTTTTCGGAACGGATAACTTCCATAATAACACACCTTTCACGGTTGTTTGAAACTGTTACAATATATTATACCGCTAAAACCATCTATATTCAAGCTTGAAATGAGGTCGAAATTGTGAGAGACAGCATCTATACCATACCCATTACCGATGTTTTTGAGCCGCACGACGGCTGCCCTCTTTGCAGACTTTACGATATTTTGGAGGAGCGCTGCGTGGAATACATTATGGGCGCCGCCATGATGGAGCCGGATGTGCGTGTTGAGACCAACCGCCTTGGCTTTTGCCGCCATCATTACGATATGATGCTGGCAAAGAAAAACCGCCTATCCATTGCGCTCATTCTGGAGAGCCGCCTTATTACCCTTGCGGATGATATTCTCACAGAAAAGGGCACCGCACCCCAGAAAAAGAAGAGCAGTAAAGCGGTGGAATCTGCCTGCAGCTGTTTCGTCTGCCAGCAGATAGACGGCGCCATGGAGAAGATGATATCCAATCTCTTGAGCGTGTGGGGCAAAGACCCCGATTTCCGCAAGCTTTTTGCGGAGCAGCCCTATATTTGCTTCCCTCACGCCGCAAAGCTGCTGGAGACAGCACCGTCGGAGATTGGCAAAAAGCTGCTGCCCGAATTCCGTAACGAGACACTCAAGCTCTCCCGTGAGTGGATGGCAATGCTGAAAGAAGACGTTACCACCTTCTGCCGCAGCTTCGATTACCGCAACACCACCACCGCATCGGAGCTTGGCCGCTGCCGCGATTCCGTGGAGCGCACCATCAACTTCCTTGCACCGAGATAACATTAAAAGCCAACGCCGCCCTGCAAAAGGCGGCGTTTTATGTTGTATTTGCAAAGTCCGTTTTATCAGACAGAGTCAGCTGTATTATATAATTGAACAATCAGAAAAAGATTCAGAGGTGAATGATACTGGAACTGACTCAAATGTAAAAGATATAATTGCCATACATATTTTTAATGGGTTTACAGAAAATGGTGGTTTTATTGAATCCAAAAATCTTATATATTTATTGAACCCCCTTTATTTTTTTGAAAATTAGTGATATAATATTATAGCCAAACAAAGCAGAATAAAGAAAAGGACAACTTTATATCAAGGGGGTATTATACCCTTTTGGGCTATCATCCGATATGGTTTCGGTAAAAACGCAACTCCACTCGGATGGTAATAAGGGTATCCTTTTCTGTTTGAGCTTTGTTTGGCGACAATCGGAGTTGCGCTTTTCGGTGCGTGACTTCGGTCACGCACTTTTTATTATATTTGGAGAGGATCTCTAATAAATATTATTTATTAGAGAAACAGGTGATTTGTATGGGGTATATAAAATTAAAGTTTTTGGGAAAAGAATATCAAGTTTCAGAAACGGTGAACGAGTTTTTGCATTATGATGAGTTGTTAACTCCTATGCGGTCGAAAATAATACAAACATTATCTCGAGA
>JAFSHJ010000042.1 GCA_017440425.1 Oscillospiraceae bacterium
ACAGATGCTGGAATACGGCGGCTACTCTCTTGAACTTCAGGGGAGAGCCGACTGCATTATAACCGATTGCGGAGAGGTGACCGTCTGCGAGATCAAAACCACAATGTATGACATAGAGGAGCTGGATGCGCAAGACAAAAGCTTTTGGGCGCAGGCAGAGTGCTATGCCTATATCTATGCCGAACAAAACGGTCTGGAAGAGCGGAAGGTGCGTCTGCTGCTCTATTGCATAGAGGAGGACGAAACAAGGGAAGCGGAGAAACACTTCTCGTTTGAAGATCTGCAGCGGGATGTTTTTGCGCTGCTGGAGAGATACACCGTCTGGCTGGATTGGAATGCGGATTGGATGCATCTGCGTGACAGCTCGCTGGATATTCTGCCGTTTCCCTATGAAAATTACCGCAAAGGTCAGCGTGAATTGGCAGTGGCCTGCTACAAAGCCATATCGGGAGAGCGCAGGCTCTACATTCAGGCTCCCACGGGAATTGGAAAAACCATGTCTGCACTTTTCCCTGCAGTTAAGGCGCTGGGCAAGGGCGGCTGCGACAAAATATTCTATCTCACGGCAAAGGTAGTGGCACGCAAAGCAGCGGCAGATGCCCTGAAAAAGCTGGAAGAGACGGGTGCAAGGCTGAAATCTGTTACGCTCACGGCGAAAAATACCATCTGCTTTATGGATAAACCCAACTGCAAGCCGGAATTCTGCAGATATGCCAAAGGTCATTTTGACAGAGTGGACGGCGCAATAAGAGATATTCTCGATAACGAGGACCATTGCTCGCAGGAGAAGATAGAAGAATATGCGCAGAAGCATTGCGTCTGTCCCTTTGAGTTTGAGCTGGATGTGTCCCTCTATTGCGATGCGGTCATCTGCGATTATAACTATCTCTTCGATCCGCGCGTTGCCCTCAAGCGCTTTTTTGCCTCGGATGCGGTGGGCAGATGGGCATTTTTGATAGACGAGGCCCACAATCTGCCGGACAGAGCCAGAGATATGTATTCGGCGGAGCTGGAAAAGGCAAAGTTTTTGGCAGTGAAAAAGCTGATAAAAGACAGAACGGGCGCCAAAGGCGTCATAAAACAGCTCAATGCTGTGAATAAAGAATTTTTAAAGCTTGGCAAAATGATAAATGCCGAAGATGAAGAGGAGCTGACGCTGTTTTCGGTTGAAGCCGAAGCAGAACCTACAGAGGGCATCGAGCTGGGAGAGGGTTGGATAAAATCCGATTCGGACAGAATTTTCGATGGACTTTACACGGCTGTGGAGGAGTTTATCAAAGCCTGCGACCGCTTTTTCAGAAAAAACCATTCCGCAACACAGCAAAGCGGTGATGACGAACTGTTGGAGCTATATTTTGAGTGTGTGTTTTTCCTCAAAATAAAGGAACTCTATTCCGAGAGCTACACCGCAATTGCCGAAGAAAAGCAGAGTGTAACAGCAAAACTGTTCTGTGCCGACCCGCGTGAATTTATTGCGGAAGGGTTGGATAAAGGCATTGGAGCCGTGGCGTTTTCCGCAACGCTTACCCCTCTTGAATATTTCAAAAACATGCTGGGCGGAAGAGATTGCGACGGTGCCGCAAATGCGCCTTCGCCCTTTGATACGGAAAAGTTCAGGCTGTTGGTGGCAAACCGCGTTTCCACAAAATATAAAGACAGAGAGAGCAGCCGCAGCGAGGTTGCAGAGCTGATTTTTGCGGCAGCATCCGCTCACAAGGGCAACTATATGGTGTTTTTTCCCTCATATGCATATATGAGCGAGGTCGCAGAGCGGTTTGAGGAGCTCTATCCAGAGATATCGCTGCTGCGGCAGAGGGGAGATA
>JAFSHJ010000005.1 GCA_017440425.1 Oscillospiraceae bacterium
GCAGCACGGAGAGTCCCATCATGGTGCAGACAACGGGGATATCGGTGGTATCCGCAAAGGAGCGGAAGTGCTGCTCCGCTTTTGAGCCGAAGATGCCGCCGCCTGCGCAGATAAGCGGCTTTTTGGCATTGTTGATGGCATTGACAGCCTTTTTGATCTGGAAGGGATGGCCCTTGATGCTGGGGTTGTAACCGCGGATGGTGACAGTCTCGGGATATTTGAATTTTATCTCTGCATTCTGAATGTTGACGGGAATATCTATCAGCACGGGACCGGGACGTCCGGTGGAGGCAATGTGGAAAGCCTCTTTGAAGACACGGGGAATGTCTGCGGCATCGGTGATGAGGTAGCTGTGCTTCACAAAGGGAGCGCAGGCGCCGGTAATATCGGCCTCCTGAAAAACGTCGCGGCCCAGCAGCTCCAGCGACACCTGTCCCGTAATGGCGACAAGTGGGATGGAGTCCATATATGCGGTGGCAATGGCGGTTATCAGGTTGGTGGCACCCGGGCCGGAGGTGGAGATGCAGACACCGGTCTTGCCGGAGATTCGGGCGTAGCCGCTGGCTGCGTGACCTGCATTTTGCTCCTGACGCACCAGAATGTGCCTGATATCGGAGTGGGTGAGCTTATCGTAGAGCGGGCAAACCGCAGCTCCGGGATAGCCGAAAACAACGGAAACTTTTTCCGCCTCAAGACATTTTATAATTGCTTCAGCGCCGCTTATCATGGGAAAGGGCCTCCTTAATGGTTAGAAATGGTTTATTTGAATATTTCGGAGAGATAGTTGCGTAGAATGTTGGTCGCAATATAGTTTTCATCGGAAATTCGCAGGGTAGTGGAGGAAGAGTCGAATTCCTCATCGGTGAGCAGAAAATAGGTGTCTATAACAAGTGTGCTGCCGTTCATAACAGAGGGATCGAGCTCTTCGCCCTGCGCCAGCTTGACCGCTATTTTCATTGCGGTGGAGGGCATATCCACGGGACTGTTTACCGCGGCAAACTTAATGGGGACTTTGCCGTCGCTGTCTGCAAAGGAGAGCATTGTGTTGAGAAAATCCATTCTGTCGGAGAGGGCGAACATGGGTGCGACGTGGGTTTGGCGAAGGGTGAACATAAACAGCCGGCTGTCAATTCTGTCACAAAGCACAACGGGGAGAATGCTGTCGTCCGAAAGAGAGATCTTTTGGAATGCGGATAAGATTATGTCGCAGGCATCTTCGTAGGTGGAATATTTTTTGTCGCAGATAACGTTAAATTGGGGATAGCTTTCCAGCGTGTGCAAAAAGATGTTGCGTTTATCGTTGCCGAACTTGCTGTCGGAGGTCAGCATTATAACGTTGACAGTGCGTCCGTCCTCCGCAGCGGCATTGCAGATATATTCGGTGGCGGCGAGGTCGGAACGCTCGGTGGAGCAGCTCACGTCAAGGATGCCGCGGTGGGAATAGCGGTCGGAAATTTCAACGGCGGCAGCAATGCGCCCTTCCTCCAGCATCTGCGCTGCGTGTTTCAGCACGTCCGGGCTGCAGGGATCTATCAAAAACACATCGAAGCCGTTTTCTGCGGCAGCTTCAAGCTGGGATATCTGAACGTCGGGGTCGTCGCCGCAGCTGAAAAGCATATATCGCTCAATGTCTCCGCTCTGTTTCAGGGCGGTTGCCGACTGAATAACATAGTCGTTGGAGAGAATGCATTCGCTTTCGCTGAGGTTTCTGCCAAAGTATGCGGCACGCAGTCCGTTCTTTTCGGCTTGCATCATCGGTATCTCGGGGTCGAGGGCGCTTTCGGTGTTCAGCGCCTTAAGCTCATCCAAAAGCTGACAGCCGCCAAACAGCGGAGCAAGGCAGAGGGAGAGACAGAGCAACAGACAAAAAACCGTGCGTTTCAAAGCATTTCCTCCTTCTGCGTATACTTAATCTTATTTTAGCATATTTTTTGTGATATTGCAATTTACATTTCAAAAGAATAAGTGTACAATATATAAAGAATGCAAAAAGAGGAGGAATTGCCGTGGATAAAATAGGAATATATCTGCACATACCCTTTTGTGACGGCAAATGCCCCTATTGCGATTTCTATTCCCTCAAAGGGGATGAGAGACGCTACGACGAATATACGGCAAAGCTGAGCAAACAGCTTGAATATTTTGCAAACAGCACGGGACGCACGGCAGATACGCTTTATATCGGCGGAGGCACGCCTTCGGTGATAGGCGGCGAGCGGATAGCAGGGCTCATTAAAAAGAGCAGAGAGTTTTTTGGGCTGGAAAATGCCGAAATAACGGTGGAGTGCAATCCCCGTTCCGCCAACGGCAGTTTTTTTGAAAAGATAGCAGAGGCAGGTGCCAACAGAGTGTCGGTGGGAATGCAGTCTGCCTCCGAAAAAGAGCTGCAGCTGCTGGGCAGACGCCACCGGGCAGAGGATGCAGCCAAAACCGTTGAGGCGGCACGCAAAGCGGGAATAGAGAACATCTCACTGGATCTTATGATAGGCACACCGGAACAGACTACGGAATCGTTGCTTGAATCGGCAGAGTTTTGCATTGAACAAGGAGTAAAGCACATCTCCGCATATATGCTGAAGATAGAAGAGGGCACGCGGTTTGACTGTGAGGATATCGTCTCACGCTGTCCCGACGGCGACGAGACCGCAGAGATGTATGAGCAGCTCTGCCAAAAGCTGGAGGAAAACGGCTTTGCCCGCTACGAGATATCCAACTTTGCCAAATACGGCTTTGAGAGCAGGCACAACACAAAATATTGGCGCTGCGAGGAATATCTGGGTCTGGGACCTGCCGCCCATTCCTTTTTGAATGGCAGGCGGAGCTACTACCCACGCTTGATAGAAAAATTCCTCTCGGATGAAACACCGCAGCCGATCTACGACGGAGAGGGCGGCGGCTTTGAGGAATATGTAATGCTGGGGCTGCGCCTTTCGGAAGGTGTTGATTTGGCAGAGCTTACACAGCGTTATCCCAACGACAGCATAAACAAAAACCAGCTGGAGCTGCTGAAAAAGAACGGCTTCCTCACAGAAAACGAGGGCAGGCTGGCGCTCACCACCAAGGGCGTGCTCGTCTCAAACGAGGTCATATCCCGTCTGCTGGATTAAAACAAAAAAGCCATACCGATGTTTAAATCGGTATGGCTCGTTTTTTGCGATAAAATGGTCAATGGCACATAAATAAGGTGAAAGCAAGCAACAGCAGCGCAGCTGCTCTGTTTGAGAGATAATAATTTGTTTAACTGTTTTCGGAGATCCATTTCTTTGACCAGGCAAACAATGTTTCGGACATCGATTCGAGATCTGCCGTTCCGCCATTTTTCAAATCCAAGAAGGTTTCGATAATGCCCCGTTCATCGGGAGAGACAACTTGGAGCAATTCTTTTTGAAGGCGGATATAGTTTCCGGTTTGCTTGAAGGCAATTGCCTGCACAACAAAAGAGGCGGATTTATACAGTCCACGCAAAATATGTTCACTCTTTTCATAGAGCATATTGTGTACGCATCCGTGGAATATGTTGCAGGCACCGATTTTGATCGCTCTGTTCACAGCGCTTTCGTCAATAGCAGTCAGAACTTCGTCAAGACTTCCCTGAATTGGTGTAGTGTCATGGTAAAACTGAAAAAGGTCGGAAGGTTCCCAATTCAAAATTTCATCTTTACCGGAGAGAAAGCCACAAATCAGTTCTCTATGGGATAAGGTATCCAGCATTGCATTATAAGATTGAATATCCGAGGCGGATAATTCATCCAGTATTACAACAACATCAATATCGCTTGTTTCGGTTGCTTCACCACGACCATAACTGCCCTGCAAACCAACAAACCACACACGGTTTGCAAACGTGTTATTTAACTTCTGCAAAAAGTCATTTATCCAAGCAGTAATATCTATCA
>JAFSHJ010000006.1 GCA_017440425.1 Oscillospiraceae bacterium
CAGAGTTCATTGTTGAGCACATGAACGACACCAACGTCACCTACAATGTGGGCGGCAAAGAGACCTACACCTATGAAGAGATGGCAGCAATGTGCTTTGACGCTGCAGGCAAGCCTCTCAAAATTAAATGGGCTCCCATCTGGCTGTTCGGTATTCTTGCAAACCTGCCCAAAATTAAAAAGGCAGGCAAACATGATATCATCCTCTTCTCCAAGTGGACTCTCAGCCACGACCTTGTTGGCGACACCTGCGTTGGCGAAAAGAGCTTTGCCGAATACATTAAAAACTATTTTGGAAAGGAGACTAAATAATTATGCCGTGGTCACTTCTTGGAATCCTTCTTGCAGTTTGTGCCGTTATGTGCGCTGTGGGATTTTATAAGTTCGTCTATTTCCTCTCCATCGGATACGGCTTTGCCATTGCAGGCGGCGGTATCGCTGTTTTTGTGATGTATCTCCTCAACCCCACCGAAACACCTCTCTGGATAGTTGTCATTCAGATGCTGCTGTTCATTGCCTACGGTGTCCGTCTCTCCGGCTTCCTGCTTGTCCGTGAGCTGAAAAACGTCTCCTTCAAAAAGACCGACGTTGCAAAGGATACCCTTGCAAAGAACAACGAGAAAAAGATGCCCATCTTTGTGCTTGCCACCATTTGGGTGTTCGTTTCCGTTCTCTACGTTGCTCAGGTCAGCCCCATGCTCTTCCGCTATGACAACGCTTCCACCGATTATATAGTTCCCGTTATCGGTTTTGCTGTTTCCGTGTTCGGCCTTGTGCTGGAATCCATTGCCGACAACCAGAAATCCGCACAGAAGAAAGTTCGCCCCGATATGGTTGCAACAAAGGGTCTTTACAAAATGGTCCGCTGCCCCAACTATCTCGGTGAGATCATCTTCTGGACCGGCGTATTCATCAGCGGCATCACCGCTTATGCAACCGTAGGTCAGTGGATCGTTGCTGTCATTGCTTACATCTGCATCGTTTACATTATGTTCAACGGCGCACAGCGTCTTGAAAAGCGTCAGATGGCACGTTACGGCGAAAACGAGGAATACAACACATACGCAAACAAAACTCCCATCATCATCCCCCTCCTGCCCATCTATCACCTGAACAAAAAATAATTAAGAGGAGCGTTTGGAATGAAAGACTTTTCAATTGCTATGGCTCTTGTGGATTACATTCCCGTAATTTTCTTTGCAGTTTCCGCTGTGATTCTTATGCGTTCTCTTTACAACAAAATGAGCAAGGGCGCATTTGCCCTCTTTGCAGCAGGCACCATTGATATCATCTGCGCAGGCGCTCTCAAGGCCACATATAAGCTGCTCTACGCCGCTGCTGTCTGCGATTTTGAGCCGCTTAACGCAATGTTCTTCCCCGTTCAGTCCATCGGCTTTTTGCTTGCCGGCATCGGAATTCTTGCAATGATCTGCCACAAGCAGGGCAAAAATGCGGTTTATGCAGCAGTTCCTCCTGTTTTCAGCGGAACGTTTGTGTTTGTTGCGCTTATGGTTGCAGGTCTCGGAATTATGGATGCGGTGCTCTGCATTCTCTCCGTAAAGCTTAAAAAGCCCGCTCTCATCGCACTGTTCTCCCTCTCCTTCATCTGCTCTCTCTGCATGGGTTATCTCTCCTCCCAGGATTTTGCTCAGGCATCCATGAACTGGATCGCAGAAGGTGTGAACGTGGTTGGTCAGGGCACATTGCTCATCGGCACATTGCTGCTGCGCAAACACGGACTTGACAAACTTAAACTCAGCGACGGTGAATAACTATGACAGATAAACTTTTGGAAATGATAGCTGACCGCTATCCTCTTACAGAAATCGATGCCGGCGATATGTCCGCGCTGAAGGCAAACGGAATGAATTTCTCTGTAAAAGCCTACAAAGCCGCAGGTTTGGGACACGTCTCCGTTATGCGTGCAAAGGGCTTTTTCGGGCTGATGAAGATGGACACCCTCATCATCAACCCCACCGAGCTCGATCTTCCCCTCTATTCCTACGACCGCATTTTTGCCATGGGCAACGATACGCTGATCGTTGAGCTTTACGACACTCTGCTGGGACAGTTTGACTCACA
>JAFSHJ010000043.1 GCA_017440425.1 Oscillospiraceae bacterium
CACCGCAGTTGGGGCAGAACTTACCTTTGTTCACCTGACCGCAGGAGCAGGTCCAGCCGTCATCGGCAGGCTTTTTGCTGCCGCATTCGGGACAGAAGTTACCTGTTACCTCAGCGCCGCAAGCACATTTCCAGCTGCCTGCGGGAGCGGGCTTGGGACTGCCGCACTCGGGGCAGAATTTGCCTGTTGCCTCAGCGCCGCAAGAGCATTTCCAGCTGCCTGCAGGAGCGGGCTTCGGGCTGCCGCAGCTCTGGCAGAATTTGCCGGTGTTGCCGCCCTGACCGCAGGAGCAGGTCCAGCCTGTTGCAGCGGGAGCCGCAGCCTGCTGCTGTGCCTGCTGTTGCTGACCCATTGCAAAAAGGTTCTGTGCATTTATTCCGCCTGCACCCTGAGCCATGCCAAGACCCATAAATCCGGTCATTGCGCCTGCAGAGTTGTTTGCCGCATCTCTCATGGCAGCTGCCTGAGCGCCGACCATGTGTGCTGCTGCACGGGTGGGATCCATGAATGCTGCATTGCGCTGCAGCTCTTTTATCATCTGCTCGTCTTCCTCTGTTGCCTTAACAGTGGTGACGCCTACGTTTTCAACTGTGATACCGCGGTCTTCTTCCCACTCTTTGCTCAGCTCTTCCTGCATTGCCTTGCTGAGCTCTTTGGTGTGGTTGAGAATTGCGGAATAGCGGATTCCCATTTCGCTGAGCTTTCCGAAAGCGGGCTGGAGTGCTGTGAGGAACTCGCTCTTCAGCTGTGTTTCAAGCTCGCTGCCCTGAATTACAAATGTATCGCTTACGTTGCCGCAAACGTTGGCATAGAATACCATTGGGTTGGAAAGTCTGAAGCTATACTGACCGAAGCATCTGAGGCTGATATCGATATCGATGCCTGCACGCTGGTCAACAACGCGGAAGGGCACGGGAGAAGCTGTGCCGTATTTCATGCCCATGATCTCTTTGGTGTTGAAATAGTAAACGCGCTGATCCTTTGCAGCGTCGCCGCCGAAGGTGAAACGCTTACCGAGAGTGCCGAACACACCCTTGATGCTGTCGCCCAGTTTGCCTGCAAACAGAGAGGGCTCTGTGGACATATCGTATTTATATTCGCCGGGCTCTGCGCAGAGGTCAACTACCTTGCCCTGCTCAACAATCATCATGCACTGACCGTCTGCAACAGCAATGATTGAGCCGTTGGAGATTATGTTATCTGTGCCCTTGGTGTTGCTGGAGCGTCCGCTTACACGCTTGGCACCTTTGCTTACCAAAACATTGTTGGGCAGCGATTCGCAATAAAAATACTCTTTCCACTGATCTGCCAAAACGCCTCCGACAGATCCTATTGCAGCTTTAATAAGTCCCATAATTCATTTCTCCTTTATAGGTCTGCAGGGTGCCGATGTTTCATCGGCACCGCTGCTGTGTTTTTAATTTATGCCCAGGGATTTTCACTTTCCGGCTGACGGATGCCAACCATCAGGAACTGCTCCCACAGATACCATTTTCCGTCTTTTGCCTGACGCATCAGAACTTCGCGGGCGCTGTCTGCGCCGCCGGATCTGATGAACAGCTTTGCATAACCCTCGTTCTGATAGCTGTAGGGGTTTTCGCTTACTGTGATGGTGTAGGGCTCGGAGGGATTATAATCGTTCTGGGGAGTTGCACCGTTGAAATAGGAACGGGGCACATAGTCGTTGCCGCGGAAACGGTCTTTGAGGAAGCTGATCTCGGTGCCGCTCAACGGACGGGGTCCCTTGAGAACGTTGAGCATCTGTGTGGAAAGATCTGCGTTGTAGGGATATACACACAGAGCAATAACTGTCATTGCGGCAGTTTCAAAGGGAGTGGACATTGCAGCCTGGGGAATTGCGGTGAACTCTGCCAAAGAAGCGGGGATTGCGGTGAATGTGAATGTCTCCGATTTGCCGCTTGCACCCTTCACAGCATTTTTGATGATGTCTGCGCTTTCATTGACTGCGCTTCCAACCTGTTTTTTCAAATTATCGAACAAACCCATTATATGATCCTCCTTGTTTTATATATGTTGCAATTTAATTTTTTAACATCAGTATCCACAGCGGCTGAACTCTATTTCTGTGTATTCACAGGCGTAGAGCAGCGGATATCCGTCGGTGTGCAGCACGTTTATTCTCTCGCCCGTGCTGTCAGCCCAGGTTATAATAAACTCGCCACCAAAACTGTAGGGTTCAATGCTCTCCAGCACGCTTCCGTCAACCAGCATCATATCAAACATTATTCTCTCGGGGTTGGCTGCATTGCCCGCACCGTTGGAGTTGTAAAAATATCCTTCAAATGCTTCAAATATCTCGCTGTTTTCCGGACCGTACCAATATGCCATGGTGTAGCTGTCTTCTATTACGAAATACAGTCTGCACACCATTCTGTCGCCGTCCGCTGTCTCGACTATAGCCTCCCAGTCACCAGCCAGCTCTTCCGGCTTGACCACCATGCCTTTTACGAAATATTCGTTCTCTTCCGCACCGTAGACGGTGATATCCTCCACGTTGCCGCGGTTGTCACCACCGGTTATCAGGTAGCCGTCCATAACATCCAGCATGGGATATATCGTTA
This sequence comes from Oscillospiraceae bacterium, assembly GCA_017440425.1. Taxonomy (GTDB): domain Bacteria; phylum Bacillota; class Clostridia; order Oscillospirales; family Ruminococcaceae; genus SIG526. The sequence goes on from JAFSHJ010000043.1 coordinate 2,583, forward strand.
TAACGTTTCCATCGCTGTCGACGATGTTGACCTGAACGTTGGAATAGATGGCCTCTTCGTTGCAAAGGATGGTTATGGGCTCACCGCTTTCGCTGCGGTAGAGCACCTCGCCCGCATATCCATCCTCCATTACACCGTTGGGAACGATCCACTCGTTCACCGCAACAGATGCATTGGGGTCTGCGGGGATTATGCAATAGAACTCGTTGCCATAGGTCTCAACGTAGTTATCATAGGGGATATCTGCCATAAAGGCATAATCTTCAAGATAACCCCGCTCTTCAAAAAATCCGCGGTAGCCGTCTCCCATGGGACCGTCTACATATCCCACAAAGGCAACGGCACAGTCCATACCGTTGTTTTCAAGCTCCGATATCAGGGAGAGATAGGAGGGATCTTTGTCTTCTTGATCTTTGTCTTCCTGATCTTTGTCCTCTTGATCTTTGCCCTCCTGCAGCTCCTCCTGCTTTTCAAAAAGCTTATCCAGCTTATCCTGCAGATCGGAACCGCTCTGTTCGGGCTTGATCTCCTGCTGACCTATGTTCTTCAAATTTGATAAAATTCCGCATCCGCTCATTGTGAGCATTACGCACACCGTTACTGCCGCACAGAGGATGCGCAAAAAACATTTTTTACTCACTGCCAAACACCTCGCTGATAATTTTTAGCAAACACAGTTGCCGTTACGCTTTATTTGTTCTCAATGCGGCGTCTGGATACCGTTGTGTGGGTAAAATCATCGATTTTGTCTGTCAGGTCAAGACCCTCTTCGTTTATGTAAACTCTTGCGGCATACTGTTTGCCGGTGGTCTTCATCTGAGCTTTAAAAATGCTGCAAACAATGAATGCAATAAGCAGCGGTACCAACACAATAATAATAAATTCCACGCTGTTTCCCTCTTTTCTTTTTTTGATAATTGTTCAGTTTAGCTTTTGGATCACAGGAACAGCAATCCCAAAATTATCATGAGCGGCACAGCGATGCCTGCAAACCATGCAAAATATTTGCCTTTATCCACGGGCAGTTCGCCAACCAGCTTGCCTGTCTGTCCGTTCATTGCAAAGAGGAAGTTTTTGTCCTTCCACTTTGTGCTGAGCATCCAAACGGGAAGCAGCGCATATTTCATATCCGCACTGTCTATGTTGAAATCTTCTCTTCCGTTGGTAACGCTGTCGTAATCGACAACCGTCTTTCTCAGTTCTTCTGCAAAACTGTTCTTTGCTCGCTCCTCGATTCTCGGCATGGTGGTCTCTTTGTCCACATCGTATTTATCTGCCAAAAATCCGGGGAGATAGGCGGAAGAGAAGGGTTTGAACTCGCTGTAATCATAGGGTTCGATGGCATCCATATGATTATCGGGCATCTTTGTGGATGCATCTGCCGGAATCTTCTTGAAGCCAATGTTTCCGCCGCGGACTACATTGTAGTGGCTGGTCTCGGTGACTTCGTATTCACCGCTTTTGTATACTCTTTTTGTGGTTCCCTCATATTCAGCAACACCGCTAACCTGGCAATCGCAAAGCCAGAAGGGAACGTAAACACCCTTGATCTCTTCGATGTGATTCTGATCGCAGAAGCTTTTGGGCAGGAACTTTTTGCCCTTGTAAAACTTCTTCAGCGCCGCAACAGCATCTTCCTTGCTGAGCTTGAAGGGAATGATGAGATCGGGCTTGAGACCGCCCGCAAACTGGGACGGCATAATTGTGGGGTTGCCGCAAGAGGGGCAGCTTGTTGCCGCTGTTGTGGCATCGCAGATGAGCTCTGCACCGCAGGAAGAGCAGTTATAAACCTTCATTCCGTTAAGTTCTTCGGCACTCCAGCAGCTTTCTTCCGGATTTGCCTCCGCTGCCTTCTGTGCTTCCAACGAAGCGGCTTCATCGTCTGCAAAAAGCTTTTCTATCTCTGCCACCTCGTATTTGCTTCCGCAATAATCACATTCCAGCTTGCCGCTGTCCCCCACAAAATGCAGCGGACCTGTGCATGCGGGGCATTGATAGTTGGTAACACCTGTTGCCATAATTGTTACTCCTCCCGGTGAGAAAATTTATGGATAACCATATTTTTAAACGGAAAAACAGCGGCCGCGGTGAAACTTCTGCAACAGCTGCGGAAGCATCGCCGCCGACCCACTGCTTTTCCCGGCAAATCAATCTTTTCTTATATTATATCGTTTATTTCAGTTTTTTTCAACCATCGCCGCAAACTTACCGATATATTTATCGAAAATTATTTTGCAAGAGCAGCGCCCTGCTTATCGGTGAACTTGTTGACGAGTATTTTAATGAGGTCGATCAGCCAGCCAATTCCGAACACACCGCCGGTGAACAGCCATACAAGACCTGTTCCCACTTTTCCGGTATAGAATCTGTGTGCACCAAATCCGCCGAAGAAGAGGCAGAGTATCAATGCCACCACCCATTTTTTTGGTTCGCCTGCGGGAGCTGCTTTTTCTGCGGGAGCTTCTGCTTTAGCTTCTGCCTTAGCTTCTGCCTTGGGAGCTGCTGCGGGTTCTGCGGGAGCGGGAGCGGCATATGCTTCAACAGCTTCGCCTTTGAGTATCTTCTGAATGGTCTCTGTTACCTTGTCGATGTACTGTCCCTGAAGAATGGGTCTGTCCAGCATTCCCTGAACGCCTCTCTGTGCAATGCTGTTTTTACCCACGTTCATGCTGAAGCCGCCAACACCTACATTGGTTTTGTTGTCGCTGATGTTAGGCTGAACTTTAATGTTGCTTCCCTTGACATAGACGTTAAGAGCTACATCCAGATCCGGTTCGCGCTTAAATGCAATGTTCTCACCGCCGATACCCTTCTTTTTCTCAAAAGGCATCTGGAATGCGGCTGCCTGCGGTGCAAGCTTTTCGTAAAGTTCATCCACGGTGATCTCGTAACCTGCATCAAAATTTCTGGGGGCTGTTGCTTTTGCCATTTCTGTCAAACTTGCCATTATTATTCCTCCTAAATAAATTTTATTCAGATGCCAACCTTCAAAAGGCAATGCGCTTCCTTTGCGTTTTGTTTTACACAAGCCCTTATCTCCGGCAAACTGTCCTATATATGCTTTAGGGTTGAAGATATCTGCTTTTACCCTGTGTTTTAATTATATACCCCCTGCCCCCCATTGTCCCCCTACTAAAAGTATGGGATGGGGGTTCTGATTAAAAACTAATTTGCAACTTCCGTTTTTTCAAGACTGCAACAAAGTGTACTCCTACGGCAACTGCGCATCCATGGCTCCTGCCCGCTGCCTCTGCACCAACGCAGCCAAAACCAAGCTTTACGGTGTTGCCGGACACGAGCCGGGGCTCAGCACCATCTTCAGGTATGACGATTACGAGGGTCTGAAACAGCTTGGATCAGTCAACCACAACGCTCCCGCTCTGATGGATGGTCCCACCGCATCCAATCTTCTCAACTCCATAGTGCTCAACCACGATGAGAAATATCTTGCCGTCGGCGGTTCAGACCGCATCGGTGCCGTGCATATTATTGCACAGTAATTAAACAACAAAAAACTACCCGTTTTTTCGGGTAGTTTTTTCTATCTGCCGTATTCTGCGTTCAACCGTTGAGCAGCTGGTTTGCCTGCGGTGAAAGTGCGCTGCAGGCACGCATCAGCAGCTCTGCATAGCCGGGGATGCACTCGTCTTTCACGGAGAGCACCGTGCCGGAAATGCTCATTGCTCCCGTGGGATATCCCTCGCGGTTGCGTATTGCAACGCCTACACATCTTATGCCCAGCACATTTTCCTCGTTGTCCACGGAGTAGCCCTGACTGCGTATCTGCGCCAGCTCTTCAAACAGCTTTTCCTTTTCGGTTATGCTTTTGGGTGTGCGTGCCTCAAGTCCGTGGCGGGCAATAATTGCCTCCACCTCGTTTTGCGGCATATACGCAAGCATAGCCTTGCCTGCGCTGGTGCTGTGCATGGGGAAAACTCTGCCTGAGATGGAATATGCCGACATTCTTCTGCTGGCATAAGCCGCATCCAAAAAGATTATCTTTCCGTCCGACTGTGTGGTGAGATATACCATCTCTCCCGTCTTCTCCTGCAGTTCCTCAAGATATGGCACCGCATGCTGCACAATGGAAAGCGACTGCCGTTTTACATAGCTGAAATTCAGCGTTCTGTAGCCGAGACAGTAGCTCTTCGACTCCTCGTTACGGTATATCAGCCTGCACTGCTCCAGCGAACGGAGCAGATTGAGCGTTGTGCTTTTTGGCATACCCACCCTTGCGCTTATCTGCGCCAAGGTGAGCTCGGGTGTCTCCTCCGAAAAGCAATCCAACACATCCGAAGCTTTAAGTATGACATTTACAATGCCTTTTTCTCCGCTGCCAACCATTCAATCTCACCCACCGTTTTGCTCTTTTCAAATATGTTTTCACCAGATAATAATACCACAATGCTGAACATTATTCAATAGAGTTGGACAAACAGCCGCAGTCTCCGCAGCCAATATTTTCTAAACCAAAATAAAAATATTGACCTTTTCTCCTCAAAGAATTATAATATAGTAAACAGTATTTTTATTTTTCAGGAGGCGTAATTATGAAACTTGTCAAAAAAGCAATAGCTGAATTTATCGGCACACTGGTTTTGGTGCTTGTGGCTTGCGGAGTTGCCGCTGTCAGCGGATGCGCATTCCCCGAAGCAGGATATGTTGCAACAGCCCTTGCTTTCGGTCTTGTGATCGTTGCCATGGCATATTCCATCGGAAACATCTCCGGCTGCCACATTAACCCTGCAGTTTCCATTGCAATGCTCGTCAGCAAAAAAATGTCCGTAAAAGAATTCTTCGCTTACATTGCAGCACAGTTCCTTGGCGCCATTGCAGGTGCGGGTATCCTTGCATACTTCATGGGTTCCACCGAAGCTCTCGGACAGAACGGTCTCTACGACGGCGACATTGTGAAATCTCTTATTGTTGAGGTTGTTCTGACATTTATCTTTGTTCTTGCAATTCTTGGCGTGACCTCCAAAAAAGAAAATTCTAACGTTGCAGGTCTTGTCATTGGTCTCTCTCTGGTTTTGGTTCATCTTCTCGGAATCCCCTTCACCGGAACCTCCGTTAACCCCGCAAGAAGCTTTGGCCCTGCCCTCCTCGTTGGCGGAGATGCCCTTGCAAACGTTTGGGTGTTTATAGTTGCTCCTCTGGTTGGCGGTGTTCTTGCTGCCATTGTTTATAAATATCTCGATTGCAAAAAAGCAAAATAATTCAAAGCTATCCTTTATAACTAACCCCATATAAACAGCAAAAGGAGTTTCGCACATCAAGCGAAACTCCTTTTTATATGCTAAACGTCAAATGACCCGATGATTTTCTCCTCCTGACACATTTCTCTGTAAACAGCAAAAAAACACAGCCACCGTTAGGTGACTGTGTTTGGTGAGTAGAGGTGCCTAAACAGATGCATTATTCAGTGAAATATTGCTCCTTCGTCGCAATGTGAAATGAAATTTGCCCACGTTCGCGAAGCGAATATTTCACATTTGCGAAGCAAATATTTCACAGCAAAGCTATTTCACTTGCCC
>JAFSHJ010000044.1 GCA_017440425.1 Oscillospiraceae bacterium
CACTTCCCGCAGAGGAAAGTGCTTGCTAAAAGTTTAGCTTTAGAACGCTATGCTTCGCATAGCATTTTGTTTTATTATATTTATGTTGAGCTTCGCTCAAATGAAGAGATTCCGTCCTCTGCGGAGGACGGGACCTGCTCGGTCAGAGCCAAAGGGACTCGTCCCTTTGGAATCCCGTGATTTGGGTGCAACAAAAACGAAAGTGCCTGCGCCGCGGTTATATCACCGTAAAAACACAAACAGTATTTTCTAAAGCGGTTTCCAGCCTGCTGCAGAAATCCGTCAAGAATTCGTCAGTCTGCGGTTCGCCAAAATCACTGTATTCCCGTCCGCAGTGGGCGTACTTGGATTTAGCAAGGGAATTATACCGTAAAATTTCTATTCCCGCCAGCTTTTCGGCAAGCGGACGAAGCTTTTCGGCAAATGCCGCAACGTCATCTTCAGCATCGTTGACGGTGGGGATTAACGGAATCCTGACGGTGACTTTGCCGGGCATCAGCTCCGTGAGTTTCTGCAGGTTTTCGAGGATAAGCTCGTTGCCCTGACCGGTGTAACGACGGTGTTTTTCGGGATCGGCAATTTTAAAATCAGCAAAAAAAGCATCGCAGAAAGGCAGAATACGTTCAACGTTTTCAAAGGGAACGAAAAGTGCCGTCTCAACCATGGTGTGAATTCCCTCGTCTTTGCAGCGTCGGAGCAGATCGGCACAAAATTCGGGCTGCAGCAGACATTCGCCGCCGGAGAGAGTCACCCCTCCCCCGCTTTGTAAAAAGAAGGCCTTGTCTTTGAGGATCTGCTTCATCAGCGTATCTACGGTCATGTCGTTGCTTGCCGCGTTAAGTGCACCGGAAGGACACACCTCCGTACATCTGCCGCAGACGGTGCATTTTTCGCGAAGAAAGTGCATTTTGTCATCAACCATTGTGTGGCAGTCGGGACAGACCTCAATGCACCTGCCGCAGCAGATACACTTTACGGGTGCAAAAATAATTTCTTTTTTTGCAGAGAGGGTTTCAGGGTTGTGACACCATTTGCAGCGCAGTCCGCAGCCTTTGAAATAGACGACGGTGCGCACACCGGGTCCGTCATGGAGAGAGGTGCGGGATATGTTGGTGATATCGGCCGTCAGATGCATGAATGCTTGGTCCTTCCTATAATGTGGTTTTGCAGGTCGGTAGAAAGCAGGTTGAACTTTTGGCTGAATCCGGATACTCGCACAGCCAGATTGTTGTAATGTTCGGGATGTTTTTGAGCATCAATGAGTGTGTCGGCATCAATAATGTTGAACTGAACGTTGCAAAGACCCTTTTGGCTTGCAGCAATAAAGATATCGGTCATTGCATCCAGATTTCTGTCGCAGAAAAGCTTGGGATCGATCTCCACAATGGCGGAGACGGTGCCGGGAGCCTTTTTGCCGGGCAGCTTTGCAATGGAGTTGAGCATGGCGGTGAGACCGTTGAAATCGCGTCCCTGCATGGGGGAACAGCTGTAAGCGGTGGTTTCGCCCTTGCGGCGTCCGTCGGGAGATGCGGCGCTGTGATGACCCTGATCCAGCATCCACAAATAAGTGAATGGCTGTGCGTGGAATTCGATGGCATATTTTTTGGAGAGCCTGACCAGCATATCGCAGCCTTTGTCTATGAGATCTGCTGCAATTTCATCCACCTCGTCAATGTCGTTGCCGTATTTGGGAGCCTTGTTAACAAATGTCAGGCGCTCTGCTTCGTCTGGGAAATTGTTTTCCAAAACGTCTTTAAGGCGTTCAAGAGTATAGGTTTTGTCATCGTAAACAAACTTTTTGATAACGGCAAGGGAATCGGCAAGGTTGGGCACGCCGCCGAACATCACCTGATAATAATCGTATTTGGCGCCGGCATCGTTAAAATCTCTTCCGCTTTCAAGGCAGCCTTCGGTGAGCAGAGATTTATAGGGCTTTGGTTCAAGTGACTTTTCAAACGGACAGCACTTTTTAATTTTGGAACAGCACAGATCCAGCATTCTCTCAATCTGCACAAGCACGGCGGAATAGAACTGATCGTAGGTCTCGAAGCGATCGAGGGTACCGGTTTTGACACCGGGAGCCATCTCGGGATATGCCATGCTGTGACCGTTGCACATCACGTATTCAAGAGCCTTCAGGAAGTTTGTCACACCGGAAACGGCGTGAGGGTTGGATTTTCCGGGAATGACCGTTTCAACACAGCCGATCTGCGTGTAGCCGTAGGCATCTTCCTTGGAGATGCCCTTATACATAAGAGCGGGGATCATAATATCGTCGTTGAAGAAGAAGGGGACGCCTTTCTGAAGATGACCCACGACTTCCAAAGCGCGGCGGAGGAAAGCTTTTTCCGTTTTGGAGGAGTAGCGCACCGAGAGACAGCGGATGAAATCCAGCTGTTCGGTAACGTCAAGCATAAGATAGGAGAGCTCGTTTACGTCGGAGCTGCCGTCGGGAGAAGTGCCTCCAATGCAGGATTGCTGAACGTCGTAGTCGCGGTAGAGCTTTATCCACAAAAGGCAGAGAATTTCAAATGCCTCTTCTTTTGTGAGGATTCCCTTTTCAATGTCAGCCTTATAATAGGGATAGAGGATACGGTCCAGTCTGCCGAGAGAGTTTGCGTTGATAAAATCTTCCCAGGTGTTTACAATGTGGGCAAACCAAAGAGACTGCACAGCCTCGATAAAGCTTTCGGCAGGGCGGCGGGGCACGCGGGAGCAAACGGCAATAATTTTTTCAAGGTCTTTTTTACTGTAACCTGCGGCATCGCTCTGCAGAAGCTCCTCTGCTTTGCGGGCGTATTTTTCGCCCATGGTGAGTGCACTTGCACAGACGCGGCGCATGGATTCGTATACGGGATTTTCGGAATCCTTTGCCTGTGCAGCTTCCACCTCTGCAAGCAGACCCGAAAATCCTTTTTTGAGCACATTTTCGTAGCCAAGTACAGTGTGGTTGCTGCCAATACATCTGCCAACGGTGGCCCATTCCTTTTCGCCGCAGGTTTCGGCTTCGTCAAAAACGGGCAACGGTGCAATTTCGGGCATAGGGTCTTGCTTGAGCAGCTCAAAATATCGGGCAATGTCATCTTCGCCAATGCAGTTAAGACGCATATATTCAATGTGTTCGGGTTTATCCTGAGGGAAACAGCGTTCATGACAGTCTGCCTCGCCGTAGTTGAAGCCGACGATAAGCTCTCCCGGAATTATGAGCGGAGAAAATTTATTCAGCGCATTGGAGGTGCCGGAAGATGCACAAAGCTGCATACATTCACCCTTGAGAGCAGCCTCTGCCCTGCCAATGTAATAATAGACGTTGCGCTGAAGGAAATATTGTTTCATATAGTTTTTTTTGTTTACCGCTTCATCTCTGAGTGCGGCACAGCGGTCGGATAACTGAAACATGGAAATTCTCCTCTTCTCGTAGTATAAAAAGCTTTCTTCAACCTGCTTGGAGTAATCTGACGGGGCGCAGCCATATTCCTTTAAAAAGGCTTTGTTAAACCCGCCCACGCTTTCATAACCGTAGGAAAGAGCGATATCGGTTATCTTTTTTTCGTTTTTCAAAACCTCAAGGGCAGCAAGACTCATGCGGTAGTGACGGACGTAGTCAACAAAGGTGCTGCCGGTATATTGCTTGAACTGTTCGCAGAAATACCACTTGGAAAAACCGAATTCTTTGGCAACGGAGGAAGCCAGCAACGGTTCTTTAATATTGTTGTGGATATATTTCAAAACAGCATACATCGCTCTCACCTCCCTGATTTAATTATAAAACAAACTATAGGTAAAATCTATTCCAAAATTGCGGATTTTGTATTTCTCCGTGCGGCTTGAGCACAAAAGCCGAAGGTTAAACTGATTAAACGCTAAAACAAAAGCACCTCCCTCCGAGGAAAGTGCTTATTAAGAGATTAGCTTTAGAACGCCATACACGGTATGGCGTTTTGTTTATTATATTTATGTTGCGCCGAGCGCAAGGAGTTGGCCTATGCGGCCTGCACCAAAGGGACTTGTCCCTTTGGAATCCCGTGATTAGGTGCACCAAAAACAAAAGTGCACCTCCCTCCGCGGGAAGTGCACCAAACGCTTCGTAAATTTAAGAAACTGTAAGCGTAAGCGTCAGTTTCGTCCGCGGATATTCCCCCGGGCGTGGCCCGGCACTTAAAGCATGTGGTTGTAATCGAAATCGCAGTGCTTGAGGAATTCTCTTGCCATCAGCATTGCACCGATCTCGTTGGGATGTACTCTGTCCCATGCAAGAGCGGAGGAGTGACGGACGGAGCAGTATTTCTCGAACATTGTCTGGAAATCAACAAAGATGCAGCCGTGTTTCTCGGCAAGCTCGCGGCAGATGGCGCCGTATTCGTCCATTCTCTTTCTCATGGGGTCTTCACGGTTGGGCTCAATGTAGTAGGGAGTGATGATGAAGATACCCTTGACCTTGTCTTTTGTGGCAAGGATCATGTTTTCCATGTTCTCACGGTACTTTTCGGGAGAGATGTGTGCTTCACGGATGGCGGGAATGTCGAACTGACGCCAGACGTCGTTGATGCCGATGCAGATGGATACCCAGTCGGGGTTGAGGTTGAGGACATCACGCTCGTAGCGATCCAGCAGCATGTTGCTGTTGTGACCGTTGCAGCCGGAGTTGGTAACTCTGATCTTCAGCTCGGGATAACCGGAAGCGAGAAGATTTTCTATCATTCTTACATAGCCGTGTCCGCAGTTATCGAACAAGCCCTCGCCCACAGGCTGAGCGCTTCCCATATCGGTTACGGAGTCGCCGGCAAAAACTATGCGGTCATAATTTTCAAAAATCATAATACATCCTCCTTTTGGGGTTTATGTGACCATTATATTTTAAGGAGAGGGTTTTGTCAACCGTGCTGCAGCATATCCGCAAAATAAATTCCCACTTTCGCAACCTCGCCCATAACCTTTTTGCAGCCCTTTTCGGTGAGATACCAGTTGTCTTTTGTGACACCGCCGGTTCTTGCGGGAACCACCAGCAGCTCCGCGCCGCCCAAATGGCAGGAATAGGAGAGAAAAGCTCTTCTTGCGTGGAATTCCTTGCAGCAAACAATGGCACGCTTAACTTCAATTCCGCTGTCTTTAAGCACGGCTGCCGAAAACTTTGCGTTTTCCATGGTGTTGGTGGCTCTGTCTTCCCTCAGTATCGCGCTTTCGGGAACACCGTTTTCGGTTAAAATACGCTTGCAATATTCAAATTCGGTGGAGTATTCGCCGGCGTATCTCGGATCATCCATGCTCTCATAGGCAAAGCGCCCCAGCGCAGAGGAATATTTTCCCGAAGGCAAAACGTATGGCGCATACCCTGCGCGGTAAAGCTCTGCGGCCTTTTCTGTAATTGCGGATACCGCTGTGCCCGGGACCAAAATAACGTCGCTACTTTGAGGCGCATCATCCATAAATATGAACTCGGTTATGTCCTGAATCGCTCTGCTGTTCACAGCTTCACCTCATTCCTCTGCAATCACCACTTCGATGTTCTGCTCGTCAAATTCCACCAGGTCTTCCTCCAGCGCATTCCAATCGGTGATGAGAATATCCAGTCTGCTTGCGGGGCAGATGCTCACAATGGATTCAAAGCCGATCTTTTCGGTGGGGAACAGACCAACTGTCTGTTTGGAGCTGTCGATGACCGCGTTCCAGAAGCTGATCGCCTGGGATTTTTGAATGGAAAGTCCGAATTTTGCAGAGATCGCGGCAGCGGTGATAAAGCACTTGTCAAAACGCAGCTTGCTTATCATATCAATGGCAAAGGCGTCGTAACAGTTGCCCTTGTTGTCCATCTCGCCGCCCAGCAGGATAACCGAGACGTTCTCTCTCTTCCTCAGCTCCTCCGCAATGACAATAGAGTTTGTCACCACCCGCACGTTGATGTCTGCGGGGATATTCTGTGCCATAAAATAGCCGAGAGTTGCGGAGGTGATGAAAACAACGTCGTTGTTTCGGATCATGGATACCGCTTTTTTGGCAATGGCAAGATAGTTCTCTTTAACCTCGCTGATATCTTTGCAGGTCACCATGGGGGGCTTGCCGCTGGCAACCTGACGGAGCGGGATCGCACCGCCGTGAGTTCTCTTCAGCAGACCCTTTTCCTCCAGCAGACGCAGGTCTCGCTTGGCGGAGTCGTAGCTCACCCCAAAGCTCTCCTGGATCTCTGCGGTGGTAATGCTGCCCTTTTGGGCTATAATATCAAGAATTGCCTGATGTCTTTCTTCAATAAACATAGTATTTCCCTCTGTATTAAGTATTTGGCAACAACTTTGCGACGTCACACATTCACTGTTGCATTAACAGAATAGCACACTTGTTCACGGTTGTCAATAGGTTTTCGTGAATAATCGTTAATTTATTTTTAACGATTATTCCTTTTTGCTGAAAAAATTGCAGCCTGCCAATTTTAGGTAAGTTGCAGTTTGGTTTAGTCATATATTTTCGTCTGCGTTTTGCAGTCCTGGTGACTTTAAGGTCGGCGGATGCAATCATTCTCCTTTATATAAAGGGGAAATGTCTCATTGGATGCCGTATTTCAAAGCCAAAACCGCATCGAGGTTGTCCACAATAAATGTCTGCGCCGCTTTGTTGTAGGTGACTATAAGATATTCTCCGTATTGGCCGGTTCTCGCTTCCGTGTCAATGCCTACCTCTTTGCCCTGCTCGGTGGGGCGCTTCAAGGTTTTGCCGTCCTGCCCCGTGATCTCGTAAAGCATTCCCACAGAGACCAGCCAGCCGGTTATGTCTTTGGTGGAGAGCTTGCGCATGGTCTCGTCGGTTATCAGCGAGTTCAGCGCTTTTACAATTTCGGTCACAGTCAATGGAGCATCGGAAAAGGCAAACTCCGCCAACTGCTCCGGAGAGAGATAAAAGTTGCTGTGACCCGATCTCTTTTTGGTCACACCGCCGTTTTCAATGACCTGCCGCAGAACGTCCGAAACAAAGAAAAAGCAGCGGGAAATTCTGATATTGTTTACAATGTCATCCTCCTTCACGGGTGTGCCGTCCAGAGGATTTATTCCGTTTGCAAGATTATCGATAAAGGATTTTGCGTAGGCAATTTTTTCAGTCTCTGTCATTTTTTCTTCTCCCAACTGCTGTTGATCATTTATTAAAGTATAATTTATTTGCATTGCATTGTCAATGCAGTCGGGAGCCACGCATAATAAATGTGAAAACACAGGAAAATTCATATTGTTTGCGGTGCGGCAGGATGTTATAATTGAAATACCGATGAATGTGGAGGTGCTGATATGTGCAATGCAAAAAAAGAGGGTCTCACCCGCTTGATATATGAATTCGAACACCCTGCCGAGGAGTTTTCCCCCCTTCCCTTTTGGTTTTGGAACGATACGCTGACCGAGGAGGAGCTGTCCCGACAGATATATGCATTCAAAGAAAAGGGCGTGGACGGATTTATCATCCATCCCCGTCTGGGACTGGATCCCGAAATTGAATATATGGGAGAGAAATGGCTGCATTTTGTGCGGTTCGCCGTGGAGCTTGCCAAAAAGCTTAACATGAAGGTGATGCTCTACGATGAAGCCATGTATCCCTCCGGCTCCTGCGGCGGTCAGGTGGTGGAGGAAGACCCGGATTTTGCCGCAAAGGGGCTCAAAATGTGCGAAAGTCCCGAGATCGGCGAGGGCGAAAAGCTCATTGCCCAAACGGAATATGAGGGTGAGAGCCGCTGGTTTATCCAAACACCCACCCGAGGCGTCATCCGCGGCGCCTATTACGGCAGAGACGATTGCGATGCAGACGCTCCCCTTGCGGCAGACCTGCTGAATCCCAAGGCGGTGGCGGCATTCATCCGCCTCACCCACCAAAAATATTACGATGCCCTTGCGGAATATTTCGGCGACACAGTTATTGCCGTCTTCACCGATGAACCCACCCTTACGGGACGCAATCCGGTGGAGGGCATCATCCCCTGGACAGACGATTTTCTTGACGATTTCAAGGCGAAAGGCTACAGCGAAAGCGACCTCCCTGCCCTGTTTGACGGTGCTGCGGAAAATGCGGCACAGATAAAAGCGGATTACGACGACATCCTCTTTGAGAGGATGAACAGAGATTATTACCGGCAGATAGCCGCATGGTGCGAGGAGCACGGAGTGGTGCTGACGGGTCACCCCGAAAGTAGCTCCGATATCCGTCTGCTCTCCCATTTCGGCATCCCCTGCCAGGATATCGTGTGGCGCTATCTCTATCCCGGCGAGCCCACAAACCTGCGTGGAGTGCACAGCACCATGGGAAAATGCGCCTCCGACAGCGCAAGACACCTTGGCAGACGCCGCAACGGCAACGAGTGCTTCGGTGTCTGCGGACACAGAGATGACCCCTACGCATTTGAGCGGGCAGATATGAAATGGTATATTGACTGGCTGTTTGCCCGTGGCTGCAACCTGATAATCCCCCACGCATTCTATTATTCTCTGCGGGATAAACGCAGGGAGGAGCGTCCCCCCGAGGTGGGAATGAACAGCGTGTTCTGGGAGGAATATAAGGAGATATCCGATTACATCAAGCGCTGCTGTGCCATCAACACAGACAGCACCAACGTCACCGATGTTGCGGTGCTCTGCCTTGAGCGCTTCCTGCCGGATGAGCCGGTGAAGATACTCTATGAAAACCAGGTGGAGTTCAACTATCTTGAGCGGGCGCTCACAGACAGCGTCACCATTGAAAACGGCACAGCAAAGATAGCAGATCAGCAATATCGTGTCATCATTACAGAAAGAGACTACGACCCCAAGACGGAGGCCTTTCTGGGTGCATTCAAAGCATCGGGCGGCACGGTCATCGATCGGCGCAGCTACAGCGACGAGAGCGAATATCTTGCGGCTGTGTGCGCAGCAAGCAAAACGGTGCCCGATATCACCTCCTGCGAGCACCTGCGTATGACCCACCTGCGCAAATACGGCGTCGATGTCCTCTTCCTCTCCAACGAAGGCGAAGAAGAGCTTACAACTGTAATCCGTGAGAAGGTGGCAGAGATTTGGGACAGCGAAAAAGGTACCCGCACATCTCACAGCGGTGAGCCGCTTTCACTCACGCTTGCACCACGCAAAAGCCTGCACCTTATTTTGGAATGAGCCGTAATTTTTAAAACCAAAGATCCCATCGAGATAACATCGGTGGGATCTTTTCTTTTTAATAAAACTCAAACATTTCCCAAACAACACAAAAACAAGGGCGGTTTATAATATGGCTGTAAGGTGAGGGAAGCGCAGAAAAGCTTGAAAAAAGAAAAATTAAATTAACAAAACTCAAACATTTTTCAAAACTTTCAAAAACATTAAAAACATATAATATGCTTGCAAACAAAAGAAAGAGGTCGATATTATGAACAGAAACGATAAAGAATTTCTCATCCAAAAGATCCGCACACAGTATAC
>JAFSHJ010000045.1 GCA_017440425.1 Oscillospiraceae bacterium
AAGATTACGGGAAAAACAGAATACCGTCTTATCAGGTCGGAAAGAAAGACAGTTTCCGCAGAGATATCCGAAAACGGAGAGGTGACGGTGCGTGCACCCAAAAGAATGCCGCAGAGGGCCGTGGATGCCTTTGTTGCAAAGCATTCCGATTGGATAGAAAAAAACAGAGAGCGGCTGAGCAAAAGCGCGCAGACAAGGGGCGTGCTGAGCGAAGAACAGAAAAACTACCTGAAAAAGCTGGCAAAAGAGCAGCTGCCAAGCCGTACGGCAGAGATTGCGGAAATAATGGGTGTTAAGCCTGCAGGGGTGAAAATAACCTCGGCGGAAAAACGGTGGGGAAGCTGCAGCGGAAGAAACACCATCTGCTATTCCTACAGAGTTATGATGCTGCCGCAGGAGCTCATCGATTTTGTGATAATACACGAGCTGGCTCATATAAAAGAAAAAAATCACGGTGCAGGTTTTTACAGGATCGTTGAGAGGTTTGAGCCGGATTACCGCGAAAAAATGAAAAAAATAAAAGAAATATCCCTTGTTTTACCCAAATAAACGGCGAATTTGCGGTTAAAGAAGACAATACAAATAGAACATATATCAAAAATGTTATATTATTATATAGATTTTGTATTGTACTTTCGTCGCTGAATGTGTTAAAATGTTAACAAGCTTATAAAATGGGTGAATTTTTAAAAAGTTGATATTGGTATAATATTTGAGGTATCTCGGCAGATGCCAAAGCTCAAAACGTTTTATGAGCGAAACATCTAAACTATTCGAACCGGAGGAAGAACAGTGAATAAGGTTACTATTATCGGAGCAGGAAACGTTGGTGCAACAATTGCATTTACTCTTACAGTAGGAGGCGTAGCCTCTGAGATCGTTCTCATCGATATTAACAAGAAAAAGGCTTTCGGTGAGGCAATGGATATCCGCCAGGGAACACCTTTCTGCAGCCCTTGCTTCATTTATGCGGGAGATTATCCCGATGCAGTAGGTTCTGACATCGTAATCATTACCTCCGGTGTTGCACGTAAACCCGGTCAGTCCCGTCTTGACCTTGCGCAGATCAACGTGGATATCACCAAGCAGATCATCCCCGAAATAACCAGATATGCACCGGATGCAACATATATCATCGTAAGCAACCCCGTTGACATCCTCACATATACATTCTGCAAGTGCTCCGGCATCCCCGAGGAGAGGATCATCGGTTCCGGAACATTGCTGGACTCCACCCGTCTCCGTGCACGTCTCTCTGAGATATATTCCGTAAACCAGCAGAACGTTCACGCAAGCGTTCTCGGTGAGCACGGCGACTCCTCCTTTATTCCCTGGTCCACCATCAATCTCTCCAACGTTCCCATTGCGGATGTTCACAAAACCTTGGTGAGACCCGAAAAACCCGCAGAGTCCATTAACTACGATGAGATCGAAGAATATGTTCGTCGTTCCGGCGGAATCATCATCGAAAACAAAGGCGCAACCTTCCACGCTGTTTCCATCTGCGTTACACACCTCTGCAGATGCCTGTTCAGCGGAATCGATACAACACTTCCCGTTTCCACAATGATGCACGGCGAATACGGAGTAGACGATGTCTGTCTCAGCGTTCTCACAGTTGTGGGCAACGGCGGCGTAAAGGGCAAAATGCTTCTCCCGCTCACTCCGGAAGAGGAAGTTAAGCTCAGACACAGCGCAGACTGCCTGAAGAAGATCATCAACAGCATCACCATCTGATGATCCTTTGGCGTTGCAAAGGCCGCAGAATGCGGCTGATATAACAACCGAATACATAACAACTGATCCAAGGTGTTGACATTTTTTGGGAAATGATCGGCAGCTTGGTTTCGGTGCGTGTAGATATATTTACTTTATTCCGTAAAAAACAAAGCTTACAATAAAGAGAGGAGAGCCCCTATGGAATACCGTATTGAACACGATTCAATGGGCGAGGTCAAGGTGCCTGCCGACAGACTTTGGGCAGCACAGACCCAGCGCAGCCACGAAAACTTTGAGATTGGTGTAGATATTGAAACTATGCCCCGTGAGATCACTCACGCATTCGGAATCCTCAAAAAAGCGGCAGCAATTGCAAACAACCAGCTCCGTCCCGAGAAGATGACAGACGAGAAGCTGGCAGCCATTGCCGAGGCTTGCGACGAAGTTATCAGCGGCGCGCTCAACAGCCATTTCCCGCTGGTGGTGTGGCAGACCGGCTCCGGCACACAGTCCAACATGAACGCAAACGAGGTTATTGCAAACCGCGGCAACCAGATAGCAGGCAAAAAATTGCTTCATCCCAACGATGATATCAATATGAGCCAGTCCTCCAATGACACTTTCCCCACTGCAATGCACATCGCTGCGGTGGCTGCTATCGAGGATAAGGTGTTTCCTGCAATTGACCTTTTGGTAAGCACTCTGCTCCGCTTGGAAAAGGA
>JAFSHJ010000046.1 GCA_017440425.1 Oscillospiraceae bacterium
AGACCGTACTTCTCTCCTTGATAAATTTGATGCGGATGTGCTTGTTGTCTCCTATGGGATATATTCCGTCTATCTTCAGTTTACGGAATGCAAACACAGGGGATTCGTTGCGGCATCCGAAGGGTTCGAGGATGCTCAGGCTCTTTATTGCCTCTATCTCAACCTCATCCGGCTCCAGCATACGGTCTATGTTTATGGTGTAGACCGGCATTATGGGGTGTTTTTCCTCGGCATATTTCTGCATCTGCTCCTTGAAATACACTATATCGGATGTATTCATGGACACACCTGCTGCGGATGCGTGTCCGCCGTAGCGTGTGAGATATTCCTTGCAGCTGGAAACAGCCTCCACCATGGAAAAGCCTTCCACGCTTCTTGCGGAACCTCTTGCCTCTCCGCCGTTTATGGAGATGAGCACGCAGGGTTTGCCAAACCTCTCCACCATGCGGGAGCATACGATTCCTATAACACCGTGGTGCCAGCCTTCTCCGCAAAGTACCAATACACGCTCCAACAGCACTTCCGGCTGTGCAGCGATATATTCTTCTATCTGCGCCATTATGCCGCGTTCCAGCTCCTGACGCTCTTTGTTTCTCTTAAGCAGCTCTTCCGCCAATTCCTCGGCATATTCGTCGTCATCTGTTATAAGCAGATTGACCGCCGCCTCTGCCGTGCCTATTCTTGCGGATGAGTTTATTCTGGGCGCAAGACCAAAGCTGATGTTCTCTGCGGTTATCTCTTTATCTTCAAGACCGCTTATCTTCAAGAGTGCCTTGATGCCCACCCTCTCGGCATACTGTATAGACTCAACGCCGCATTTTGCAATAATCCTGTTTTCACCGAGGAGAGGCACCACGTCTGCGATGGTGCCAAGTGCGGCAAGGTCTCCGTACTGATCTATGAGTGTTTCGCCGTTTTCGCCTTCCAATGCGCAAACAAGCTTAAATGCAACACCAACGCCTGCCAGCTCCTTGAATGCGCCATTGCAATCTGCTCTGTGGGGATCCACAACTGCAACCGCATTCGGCAGCTCTGCAGGAGGCATATGATGGTCTGTAACCACAACATCTATGCCGAGTTTTGCGGCATAATCTATCTCTTCAACGGCAGAAATTCCGTTATCCACCGTTACTATCAGGTTTACACCCGCTTTTTTGATCCTGTCTATAGCCTTTTTGTTGAGACCGTAGCCCTCATTATATCTGTCGGGGATATAGTAAATCACATCAGCGCCGCTGTCTTCAAAATAGGAATACAGCAAAACGGTGGCTGTCACTCCGTCGCAGTCGTAATCTCCGTAAACACAGATGCGCTCATCCTCATAAAGAGCCTTTCTTATTCTATCAACAGCCTTGTCCATATCCGCATATTCCATGGGATCGGAAAACTCGTTGCTGCCAAAGAGGAAGCTTTTTGCCTGTTCTTCGGTTTTCACTCCGCGCGCCACCAAAAGGTCTGCCGTCATTAAAGGAATCTTCAGTTTGTCCGCAAGGACTGCCGATTCGCTTTTATCAAATCTTATCAGTTTCCATCTTTTTATAGCCATGCCGACGCACCTCTCTTTCCTTAAATCGATCATTTTATCGCAAAATTATCTAATATAACATTATAACATTTTATTATTCTTTTTACAATAGCAGACTTGTAATTTCGTGCCGTATATAGGCTTATTATGCAGATTTTCCCGCTATTTTATTTACACGGACCCGTTTTCCTTTTGTAGTTTCCGCACAGCCGCTCCGTTAAATTTGTCCTTGCAGAAAAGACACCCAATAATATGATCGGATGTCTTTTTCTCTTGCTTTGTTTATATTCAGATTTCTTTTACCTCAAAATCATAAAAGCGGTTGAGTCCCTCGCAGGCATTGATCCCGAAATGCACCTTTTTATACATATTCTCCACACGCACAAAGAACTTTCTGCCGTCAACCTCAAAGTTTATGCCGTTGCCAACCACCGTTGCCGATATCTTATATTTCTTGTTACCCTCCAGCGGGAACGTTGCCGCCATAGCTTTTACCCAGCTTGGTTTTCCGTCTTTTTGAGTGTAGTGCCAAAGGTTTACTCCTCTTTCCCAGATGCACACCTCAAAATAGTTTCCGTAGCGAAGAATTCCTCTGTCATCCACATCAAGCTCATCGGTAATAAGCAATATGGGAGCGCCGTAGCTCTCAAAAGAGCAGGTGGCAGATGCGGTTGAGCCGCTGTCGTAGGTGTTTTCAGTAAGCATTGTTACAAAAGAATAGCCGTGTGGATTTTCCGCATCCGTTTCGTTGGCAATGCAGTCGTCCTCCTGAACAAACCTGCGTATATCATCAAACTTCCACGCACAAGCGTAGGTCATACCGTCCATCGTCCAGTTTCCGCGGGAAAAATCTATTTTCATTATAAATCACCTCGCCGCTCATTATATCATATTTCCCCTGCCCTTTCAACACTTCTCTGCACAGTTGCCTTTTTTGCAGTTATTTGGTATAATTAAGACACCAAAGCCCCACGGAGGTGACTTAATGAAAAAACTTTACCCTATACTCACAATTGCCGCAGCGGTGCTCAGCATCATCTCTGTCGTGATTTCCGCAATAACTCTTTCTGCGGTTTTAAAGCTTGACAGCGACATCGAACAATCCTCCCTCCCTCAAAGCAGCACCGATGACAAACAACAGTCATCACACACTGAGGAAAGCTCCGAAGAAGAGGATCAGGAGAGCAGCAGCCTGACAGAAGACATTGTTTTTGACATTAAAAAGCCCAACATCGACAACAGCGGATGGCATTTTGAATTCCCCATCAAAAACTATTCCGACACACAGCTCACCCTTAACTCCATTCTTGTGCTGGATCATGTTGGCGGCCCCAAAACACCCTACAGACAAAAGAACGTTATAGGTTCGGAGAGATTTGTTGAGATAAACATTGCCAACCAGGGCGATGCCTGCGTTCTCACCCCCGGTGAGGAACACTTTTGGAACGATTGGCACCCGCTGGTGGATCGTTTTGACTCAAGAACCTATGTATTTGTTTTCGACACCGACAACGGCAGACAGATATCCTATTCCTACCCGTTTGATATGCGCACCGAAGCGGATGATTTCTCCTATGCCGCCGATGACGGTCAAGACCTGAAAACCCTTCGCCACAGTGCCGATTTTGAAAACGAGGTATCCCACGGAGTTTATTGGGTGCCCGCAAACGCTCTCGGCAAAAGCAACCTCACCAATGCGGAGATACACGGTATGCTGACCGCATCTCCCGATGAGAAAAAGGACGGTATCTCCAACCTCTATGAGGCTATCCAGCTCTATCAGATAGGTTTGTTCTCCTATTCCGATGATAATATCACCACCGTTGAAAAGGGACTCACCTGGGATCACCGCAAACCCGGCTTTGATTCCGTGCGCACCAACAGCGGCGGCGATTCCTCCTCCGCAAACTGGCTCAGCTATATGCTTGCCGATGACTATGACGAAGTTGGATTTTTCGCATTATACAATCCCGACGGCAGAGGACACACCTTCAACTATATTCTTGAAGACGGCTGGTATTATTTCATCGATATGACATATTACTGCTCTAACGATATCCGCTCTGCTGTGGAAAGCGGAATCACAGATGACTACCGCAGCACCGATTACATTCTCGGAAACATTCACAAAACCAATGACCCACAGCGATATGCAAACTATATTTTGGAGCGCTTCAACACTCCTCCCGCCATGCTTGTTATGTATACTGCGGAAAACAGCCTTTCAACAGCCTTTATCTCCGACACCGTAACCGTTGTTTACGAAGACAAAAACACAGAACTCCTCACCCTCCACGATAATGACTCCGATGATCTCACCCTTGAGCTTCGTCCCTCCCCCTCAAGCGCTCCCGATTGGAGTTTGTTCCCCGATTTTGATTTCAGCTATCTGTAAAACACAAACAACATAAATGTAAAAATCGGTGTGACCGTTTGGTCACACCGATTTTTATCTGCAACATATTATTTTTTAATGTAGTTTTTACCGACAACGCTGCCGCCGTCAACAAGCACGTCAACGCCTGCCAGGTAGCCGTTTCTCTCATCTGCAACGCTTGCAATGGCAAAGCCGAGCTCTTCCGGCTTGCCCATGCGTCTTTCTGCGGTGGTATCGATGAGGGAACCGCCCTCTTCTGCCTCAAGGTTGCCCATATCTGTGGCTATCAGGCCGGGACTGAGGGAGCAAACGCGAATGCCCTTTGCACCCAGATCATATGCGGATTTTGCAGCATACCAGATAACAAACTTTTTGGAAAGACCGTAAGCAAGTCCGGATGCTTTATAGCCCTTGAGTTTGCTCGGAAGAGAGAGTATCTTTTTGATAAACTTCTCTTCGTTGACGTCCGCAAGAGCAAAAGTCTTTTTGCTTGCAAGAAAATCGGGAAGAATGTAAGCAGAGTTGGAGGAAATGTCAACAATAACGCTGCCGGCATTCATCAGCTTGGAGAATTCCTCGTTGACGTATACTGTTCCGAGAGCATTTACACGGATAAGCTTTTCGGGTTCTGCCATTGCAGGAGAAAGACCTGCGGAATTGATGACGTTTTTGATCTCGCCAAGGCTTGCCGCATATTCTGCAAGCTCGCGGACCTGCTCACGCACAGATGTATCGCAGGTTTTTGCATAAGCCTCGTATCCGAGTGCTTCCAGCTCTTTAACCGCACCCTCAAGCTTGGAAAGGGTTCTGCCTGTAACAACGATGATCTTATCCTTTGGCATGCACTTTGCAGCAGCAAGACCCATACCGCTGCCGCCGCCGGTAATTACACATACATTTTTCATAATAAGCTCCTTATTCATCTTTTATTGCTCTTTCATCATATCACAGATATCAGTCAGCTGTCAACAAAATCCGCCTTAAAACCAGGCTGAGACAGTCATTTGAGTATCTGCTTTATCACCCAAAGCTGCATCCTCTTCGGAAGGATATTCAGCAGCAGCAACAATGGGTTGCGGTTGATTTTATATGCAAATTTCGGATTTTTCTTTTTTGCTATCCTCACCTTTTTTTCCGCTATTTTGGCCGGAGAGATGTTCCTTGCCTCCACTCCCTCAACAATGCGCTTAAACCGCTTTGCGTTGCAGGAATAGAGCTTTGTGTTTTCACAGAAGCTATCCAGCGCCGCCGTGGAAACTCCCAGCATACCTGTATCCACCGCACCTGCACGCAGTACAGATACCGATATTCCCAAAAGCTGCAGCTCCATTGCCAGCGAATAGGCATATTTATCCAGTGCGCTCTTTGTAACGGCATATATTCCTGTAAACGGAAGCGGATCAAGGGGTGCAAGTTCACTGGTGGTCATTATTATCCGGCTGCCCTTTTTCAGCAGCGGCAAAAAAGTTTTGTTCACCAAAAACGCACCGAACAAATTGACCTTAAAGGCCCGCTCAAACTGCTGAAGCTCCATCTCTGCCAAGGAATCCAGCATATAAACTCCGGCAAAGTGGATGATGGCATAGAGTTCATCGGTGATGGCACTCGCCTTTTGGAATGCAGCCTGCACGCTTGCTTCATCGGTTATGTCTGCCTGCAGCGGGATAACTTCCTCCTGCTCTTTCGGCAGCACTCTGTCCATTGCAAACACACCGAACCCCTGATCTTTGAATTTCCGCACTGTCTCGCTGCCCATTCCTCCGCAGGCACCGGTGATCAAAACATATCGCATAGCATTTCTCCGAAACATCAACTTATTGCTGCAGCTTTTACCGCTGCGCTTCAAAAACTACAGCGATACCTCTGCTGCGGAAGTATCGCTGTTTTAATATTGCCTTTTGTTTTTTACGGGCGCAGACCGAGTCCGCCTTCGAGGGTGAGGGTCTCACCTGTCATGAATTTGAAATCGGGATGTGCAAGCTGTACGCAGGCTCTGCCGATATCCTCTTCGGGATCACCGAAATATCCCATGGGAGGTGTGTGAACGTTCTTCTCGAATGCATCGGGATAAGCTTTCTGGAAGTTTTCCAGCTGAGCTGTCCATGCAAGGGGGCAAACAACATTGACATTGATTCCGTCTTTGCTCCACTCGGTAGCTGCTACACGGCTGAGACCGCGGATGCCTTCCTTGGCTGCTGCGTATGCACACTGTCCGAAGTTGCCGAAAAGACCTGCACCGGATGCAAAGTTGATAACGCTGCCGTGAGACTTTGCAAGATAGGGATAGCAAGCCTGCATATAATAAAACGTTGCATAAAGACCGGAATAGAGAGCGAGGTCAAACTGCTCTGTGGTGTGCTGTGCAAGGGGCACACCGGATGCGGATGCCTGGGCGTTGTTGATGAGAACATCGATTCCGCCAAACTCTGCAACTGCCTTCTCCACAACGGATGCTGCAATGGCTGCGTTGTCTGCGCCTGCAGAGATATCTGCCTGCACGGGAAGCACCTTCACTCCGTAAAGACGCTCAAGTTCTTCCTTTGCATCAAGAAGTTTCTGCACGTTTCTTCCTGTAATAACGATATTTGCACCCTCTTTTGCATAAGCTGTTGCAATACCGTAACCGATGGAGCCTGCTTTTCCGTTGGAAAGCACAGCTCTTCCGCCGCCTGTGAGAAGCAATGTTTTACCAGTTAAAAATCCCATAATATATCTCCTTTTGAGATGATTTTTTTCATTTCCACATTTGAATTCAGTATACCATAAAATACCATTTTGCACAAGACTTTCTGTTCAGTTACACTTCAAATTATTTCCTCAATTTTTTATGCATAAACACAATAAAATTGCTAAATCACTATCTATTTTTAACCTTGATTTTACCATATTCTTTTTATATAATTAAGAAAAACATGAGTTGGAGAAATATGTAATGAAAGCGCTTGTAAAATTTGACTACGGCAAAGAAGGTCTGGAGATCCGTGAAGTTCCGGAACCCATTCCTCAGGAGGGCGAACTAAAAGTTAAAGTTATTGCTGCAGGAATTTGCGGAAGTGACATTCACTCCATGCTGGATGAACGCAAGACCATAATGCCCGTTACACTCGGACACGAATATGTGGGCGAGGTTGTTGAGACCTGCGGCGATGTGGGCGATTTCAAGGTCGGCGACAACGTTGTCACTCTCCCCGCCTGCTACAGCTGCGGCGAATGCGAGTTCTGCAAAGCAGGCATGGTCACTCTCTGTGCTCACAGAGCATCCATCGGCACACACAGAAACGGCGCTATGGCAGAATATGTTGTTGTTCCCGCAAAATACAGCTTCAAAGTTCCCGACGACGAGACTGACGTTATCTCCTATGCTCTCTCTGAACCCTTCAACTGCGCTGTACGCGGTGTTTATGAGCGCATAAACGTTAAACCCGGCGACGTTGCAGTTGTTGTAGGTCCCGGCACCATCGGTCAGTTTGCAATGCAGGCCCTCAAGAGCCGTGATGCTTACGTTATTGCTTACGGTCTTCCCAGTGATGCTTCCCGTCTTCAGCTTGCAAAAGAGCTTGGCGTTGATGTTATTGTTGACGATTTTGACAAGCTGCAGGAAGAAATTAAAAAGGTCAACCCCAGGGGTGCCGATATCGTTGTTGAAGCAGGCGGCCATCCCTCCTGTCTTGACGTTTGCCTGAACGTTGTTAAAACCAAAGGCACAATGCTGGTACTCAGTTTCTACGGCGGAATGCAGACCTCCCTGCGCTTTGACACCACCCACGAGAAAGAGCTGGATGTTTTCGGTTCCAACTCCACAGCAATGTCCACATGGGATATCGGTCTTAAACTGATAGCCGACAAAAAGGTAAACCTTGGACCGCTGGTCAGCCTTAAACTCCCCCTCACCGAATGGAAACGCGGATTTGATGCTGTTGTTAACAAAGAGGCCTATAAGGTCGTTCTCTGCCCCGGTCTTGATAAATAAAATTAAAAAGGAAGCCGTATTATGAAAGCTATTGTAAAATTTGCTTTAGGCGCTGACGGTATGGGACTTCGCGAAGTACCGGAACCCATTCCTCAGGAAGGCGAACTCAAAGTTAAGGTTATTGCTGCAGGAATTTGCGGCGGCGACATCTACTCCATGCGCGATATCCGCAAGACTATTATGCCCGTAACACTCGGACACGAATACGTCGGTCAGGTGGTTGAATGCTGCGGCAATGTCGGCGAGTTTAAAGTTGGCGATTACGTTGTCACTCTGCCCGCCTGCTATGGCTGCGGCGAATGCGAATTCTGCAAAGCAGGTATCGTAACTCTCTGTCCCGAAAGAGCATCCATCGGCACACACAGAAACGGCGCCATGGCTGAATATGTTGTTGTTCCCGCAAAATACACATTCAAGGTCCCCGACGATGCAGATGATATCGTATCCTATGCCCTTTCCGAGCCTTTCAACTGTGCTGTACGCGGCGTTTATGAACGCATAAACGTAAAACCCGGGGACGTTGCAGTTGTTGTAGGTCCCGGCACCATCGGTCAGATGGCTATGCAGGCACTCAAGACACGCGGTGCTTACGTTATCGCCTACGGTCTCCCCACCGATGCTCACCGCCTTAAGCTTGCAAAAGAGCTCGGCTCTGCCGACGCTATTGCAGATAACCTTGAAGATCTTGACAAAGAGATTAAGAAGGTCAACCCCAAGGGTGCAGACATTGCCGTTGAAGCAGCCGGACATCATTCCTGCCTTGACATCTGTCTTAACGCACTCAGAACAAAGGGTCAGTTCCTTGTTCTCGGTTATTTCGGGGGACATCAGGTCTCCATGAGATTTGACACCACCCACGAAAAAGAGCTGGATGTCTATGCCTCCAACTCCACAGCAATGTCCACATGGGATATTGGTCTCAAGCTTATAAACGAGAAAAAGGTAAATCTTGCTCCGCTGGTAAGTCTCAAGCTGCCACTCTCAGAGTGGAAACGCGGCTTTGATGCCGTTATAAACAAAGAGGCATACAAAGTTGTCTTCTGCCCCGAGCTGGATAAATAATAAATTATTGCTCGCAAGACTTGTAACAGTTGCGGGCGACCAATATACATAAAAGGAGAAAACGAAATGATTATTGATGGCAAAAAATTTACATCAATGTGTGATGTAGGCGCATTCCACGCTCTCACCACCAAAGCTGAAGTTGACCACACCATCGCAGTTGCCAAAGAATATCAGGCAAA
>JAFSHJ010000047.1 GCA_017440425.1 Oscillospiraceae bacterium
AAATGCGTATTCGCCACAAACCCTGGGCAAGACCTGAGCTTGCCGCCTGCAAATTTTTTATAGATGAACCCGTTGAGTTCAAGGGAAAGTGGAATGACAGTTATCCAAAAAAACAACCGCTCCACGTTGAACTTGGCTGCGGCAAGGGCGGATTTATCTCTCAGATCGCTCCCGACAACCTTGACATAAACTATCTTGCGATCGACATTAAAAGCGAGATGCTTGGACTTGCCAAACGCAAGGTTGAAGCAAGCTATGCCGAGGCCGGAATTGAACCCAACAACGTTCTTCTCACCGCCTGCAACATCGAGCAGATAGACACCATCCTCTCCGAGAATGACAAGGTGGACAGAATTTACATCAACTTCTGCAACCCCTGGCCCCGCTCCAAACAGCACAAAAAACGTCTTGTACATCCCAGACAGCTGGACAGCTACAAGATATTCCTTAAAGAGGGCGGCGAGATCCGTTTTAAGACCGACGATGACGGACTTTTCAACGATGCTCTTGAATATTTCACCGATCACGGCTATGAGATAATCTACAAAACCTTTGATCTTCACGCAGAGACCGAGCTTCCCGTTGTAAACTACGTTACCGAGCACGAGAAGATGTTCTCTGATGAGGGCATAAAGATCAAATACCTCACAGCCAAGCTGGTTGACACCAAGCGCTCCGAAAGCGTAAGGCGTCTTCGCACTTGAGCCATTGGGTGACGAAATGAAAATTATGGTTGCAATGAGCGGCGGCGTAGACAGTTCTGCCGCCGCTGCTTTACTTTTAAAACGTGGGTTTGAGGTTTGCGGTGTCACTTTTTTGCTGTGTGAATCCGCTGCACTCTCCACGGAAGAGGCATCTGCCTCTTCTGCCGCTGTGAGAGATTCCAAAGATATCTGCCGTCAGCTCGGCATCCCACATCTCGTTGCGGATTTCCGCAACATTTTTGAAGAGAAGGTGCGCCGTCCTTTTGTGGAGGGGTATCTCGCAGGAATCACCCCCAACCCCTGCGTCAACTGCAACAAACACATTAAATTCCCCGCCTTTTTTGAGTTTGCCCGTCAACACGGCTGCGACCGCATTGCCACGGGACACTACGCCTGCGTGGTCTGCGGCAAAGACGGCATTCACCGAATAAAAAAGGCTCATTCCATTGAAAAAGACCAGAGCTATATGCTCTACAATCTCACCGAAGAGCTGCTCAAACACATTGAGCTGCCTCTCGGCGAATTCTCCAAGGATGAGATAAGGAAGTTTGCGGCAGATGTGGGACTTTCTGTGAGCTCCAAGCCGGACAGTCAGGACATCTGCTTTATCCCCGACAAGGACACTCCCTCCTATCTCTCCGCACAACTGGAACAGATGGGTGTTTCCCTTCCCGTTGGCAATTTCATCGACCAAAACGGCAAAATTCTTGGCGCCCACAAGGGCATTTGGAATTACACTCTCGGTCAGCACAAACGTCTGGGCATTGCTCTTGGCAGTTCACGCTACGTCAGCGCCATTGACCCGACCGAAAACACCGTTACACTGGTTGAGGATGAGCAGCTCATCTTTTCGCAGTC
>JAFSHJ010000002.1 GCA_017440425.1 Oscillospiraceae bacterium
ACAAGGGCTATTATCAGCACGCCCGCAAAGGCAAAGAAAACGGAGATGATCTCCTTTTTGCTCGGCTTTTTGTTGGTGAAGAAGGCGAGCACGGTTGAGATTATCATAACACCGCCGGTGAGGATGGGATACTGCACCGATGCAGGGAGATGTATGAGAGTAACCAAAATAATATAGTTGCCCAGGCGGTTGAGTGCGCCGCTGCCAAATGCGTGCACAAGAGCTTTTCCTTTTGGAAACAGCTTCTTTTTGCCGAAAATGAGAAGCATTAAAGCGGCAAGCACCACCGTCACCACCGCCGTTACCAGCGAGTAACCCTCCTCGTCGGTTTTGGCATAGGGCGCATCGGTGAAAATTTTGAAGATAACACCGCCCATTCCGTTGAAGATGAAAACACCGATATAATATATCCAGGCGCTCTTTTTTGCGCCTTTCTTTTCGCCCTTTTCAAAGGTGAAGCACAGCGAAACGAAGATGAGAACGAAACAGAGTATTTTGCCGAGGGAAAGCACCTCATCATAGAACAGAATACCCACAGCAAAGGGGAGGAACATTCCGCCAAGCATGGCAAAGATGGAATAGAGGGAAAGGTTGGCTGTCTCCAGAGATTTGAGACTGCATATTCCGCACAGCATTGTGGAGGTGAACACCACCACCGACATTATCAGCGTAAACCAGGTGCACTCCCATTTAAAATCGTTGAGCGCCCACATTATCGGCAGGCTTATCACACCGTTGCAGAGTGTAAGAAATATGGATGCGGTGAAGCTGTGTCCCGCAAATTCGGTATATTTGCCGGTGGAGAGAAACTGTATTCCAAACAACAATGCCGACAAAGAAAGCAAAAAATAATACACCATATTACCCCTTTTACCCTTTAACTACCCCAATTATACTCTCACGGTTTTGCTTTTGCAATGGAATTTTCGTTTCATATATATGTATTTTGGTTACTTTGTGGCGCAACCCCGAAAAAAACAGCTAAAAAAACGTTATTTTATTGCTAAATGATGGTAATATATCCGTATTATTCCACTTTTGAAAATTGAAGCAATTGCGAGAAAACAGGAGATAAATGGAGATAAACCCACAAAATCCGCAGATTTCAGCAAGATTCTGCGTTAGCTTTTTATCACAGTAAAGTGGTATAATATTTTAACATTGGGAATTATTATCATCCCACATATATTGAAAGGAAAAGTGATAATATGAAAAACTTTAAAAGAGCTCTTGCTCTCGTTCTCGCTCTCATTATGACAGCTGCAATGTTCGCAGGCTGCTCCAAGAGCTATGAAAAAGGCGTAGTTCTCGAAGAGACCCTCGCAGCAGAAGAATACGGCATCGGTTTCCGTAACGAAGACATCGCACTCGGCATGGCTGTTCAGAACGCTCTCGAAGAGATGATCGCTGACGGCACAGCTGCTGAGATCAGCACCAAGTGGCTGGGCGCAGACCTGGTTCTCAACGGCGACTATAAAGAAGACGTTACCATCGCTGATGACGACGATTCTCTCCAGAAGATCCTTGACAAGGGCACTCTTGTTCTCGGTCTTGACGACTCCTTCCCCCCGATGGGTTACCGCGATGACAACAACGAGATCGTTGGTTTCGATATCGATCTTGCTAAAGAAGTAGCTGCCCGCCTCGGCGTTGAGCTGGTTCTCCAGCCCATCGACTGGAACTCCAAAGAGATGGAGCTCAACAGCGGCAACATCGACTGCATCTGGAACGGTATGACCATCACCGATGAGCGTATCGACACCATGTTCATCCCCAAGGCATACATTGCTAACGAGCAGATCATCATCGTAGGCGAAGGCTGCGGCATCGAGACAAAGGCTGACCTCAAAGGCAAGATCGTTGGTCTCCAGGCAGGTTCCTCCGCTCTTAAAGCTCTCACCAGCGACACCGCTACATATGAATCCGTTAAGGAAGTTATTGAATACGCTGACAACGTAGCAGCTTACCTCGACCTCAAGGCTGGCCGTATCGACGCTCTTGTAGTTGACTCCATCGTTGGCTACTACATCATCGACAACAACTGATCACAAATACCGCGGATAGGCACAAGTCCGTTTGAAATGGAGCAATAGCATGGAGCTTATAAAGTATATATTAAAACTGTTTGGCCTTTTGTCTGAAGGCTTGGGATATACTCTCGCACTCTTTTTTATAACTATAATAGCATCTATGCCGTTGGGACTTCTTCTCACCTTTTGCCGCAACAGCAAGTTTAAGCCTCTGCGCTATGCCACCAGCACCTATGTGTGGGTCATGCGCGGCTCTCCGCTGATGCTGCAGCTCTATTTCTTCTATTACGGACTTGCCTTTATCCCCATTATCAAAGAGTTTTTGACACTTGACCGTTTCCCCGCTGCCTGCATTGCTTTCGCCCTCAACTATGCCGCATATTTCTGCGAGATATTCCGCGGCGGTATGCTTGCCATAGACAAGGGACAGCACGAGGCTGCAAAGGTGCTCGGTTTCAGCAAATGGAAGACCCTGACAAAGATAATTATCCCGCAGATGATCAGAGTTACCCTGCCCTCCATCAGCAACGAGTGCATCACCCTCGTTAAAGATACGGCACTATCACCGCCATCGGTGTTACCGAGATCCTCTACTTTGCCAAGGCATCCGTTAACCGTGACGTTGACGCAACCGCTTATCTCGTTGCCGCCATCTTCTATCTGCTGATGAACCTTGTTCTCACCAAGCTGTTCGACCGTTTGGAAAAGAAATACGCATTCTGATCCGCTACCATCACACACTTCTCATCTTAGGAGGTCATTTCGGTGCATTTTCTGGAAGTTAAAAACCTGAAAAAAAGCTTTGGCGAGCTCTGCGTGCTCGACGGAGTATCCTTTACCGTGGACAAGGGTGAGACTGTTGCCGTGATCGGTCCTTCCGGCTCCGGTAAAAGCACCATGCTCCGCTGCCTTATCGACCTTGAAAAGGCAGACGGCGGCGACATCATCATTCAGGGCACACCTCTCATGGAGGACGGCGTCTATGTCCCGGAAAAGCAGGCTGCGGAAGCTTGCTCCAAAATGGGAATGGTGTTCCAGAGCTTCAACCTTTTCCCCCATATGACAGTTATGGAAAACCTGATAACCGCTCCCATGCTGGTTAAAAAGGCCGAAAAGGCTCCCACCGTTGAGCGTGCAAGACAGCTTCTTGCTGATGTTGGACTTGCCGACAAGGAAAACGAGAAGCCCTCGTCCCTTTCCGGCGGACAGAAGCAGCGTGTTGCCATTGCAAGAGCGCTGATGATGGACCCCGATATCCTCCTCTTTGACGAACCCACCTCCTCCCTTGACCCTCAGCTCACAGCCGAGGTGCTCACCGTTATGAAGAAGCTGGCAAGCCAAAAGATGACCATGGTGGTCGTTACCCACGAGATGGGATTTGCAAAAGAGGCTGCTGACAAGATCCTCTTTATGTGCGACAAGGAGATCATCGGTCAGGGCACGGTTGAAGATATCTTCGTGAACCCCAAGGACGAGCGAATCAAAAACTTCATCGAAAGTATTCTTTGATTTTTAATTAAACAAAAAAGCACTTGCGGTCGGGCGTTATACGCCCTTTATGCAGGTGCTTTTATTTGTGCTGTTGCGGGCACGCCGATGAGCACCGCCGCAACCGAAAAGCAAAGCCCCACGCCTTGCGGGGAACAGTAAGACTGTTACAGCCCGCCGGGCAAACCCGGCGGGCTGTGGCTTTGCTTTTCGGTTGTTGGGAAGGTTCCTGT
>JAFSHJ010000048.1 GCA_017440425.1 Oscillospiraceae bacterium
TATGTGTGGATACACCTACATATTCTATATTATAATAGAACGCTTTGGCATTGTCAATCAATATTTATGTTTAATCTGTGAATTATGGCTTTATAACAGCACTTCCACGGCTTTTGCCAACTCTCTGTAGTCGTCTACGGTGATGAAATCGAAATCTGATTTATATACAGATTCATCGTTTCCGCCAAGTCCGTAATCGTCTCCGATGAACACGATATCCTCGTGGGAATATCCCTCTTCTTTGCAGAACTTGTCCAGTGCATAATATTTGTTGAAGGGTGCGGGTGTCATATCAAAGGAGGATGAGCCTCCCACAAACACGTTAAAGTCCGGGAACATCTCCACAACTGTGGGATAGATGGGACGGCGCTTTTCTCTTGTAGGGTCAAATGCCAATTTATCCTCAATTTTTGCTTTGGTGCCCAGCAGCGCAATGGTAACTGCGCCCGATTCGTGGAAATCCACCGAGTCGCCTGCATATTCGGTGTATCCAAACTGCTTTCTCAGCACATCCACCCTCTGCAGCACCGATTCTCTGTCGCACTCCTTCTTATCGGAACGCAGAATATCCAGAGTCTTTGTCTCGTAATTATATTTTCCGTACTGCATTCCGTAGCAGCCGATTATATCTATAGGGAAATTTTTGAGCTGTTTCCATATTCTCATGCACACGCCTGCACCCACTATCATCAGCTTATATTTCTCTGCAAGCTTCTCCAGCACCGCTTTGTTTTCGTCGCCAAGCTCGGTTCTGTGCTGGGTTATTGTTCCGTCAAGGTCAAATGCAACTATCTTTTTCTCTTTCATTTCTCCGTGTGCTCCTTAAAATATATTCAAACAGTATCACCATTATAATGCTTCTTTTTCAAAAAAGCAATAGCCTGCACCGCTCAACCCCCTTGACTTGCTTGCGGTTTTGTGTTATAATACATTTAACAATTAAGTTAAATGTTAAATGAGGTGACAGTTTGTCTATACAACACACCCTTCGTGCTCTTGCCGACCCTGTGCGCCGCGATATACTCAATCTTTTGAAAAGCGGCAGAATGTCTGCAGGCGACATAACCGACCATTTCTCCATCACCGCTGCCGCCATATCCCGCCATCTCTCCGTGTTGAAGGAAGCCGACCTTATCCGTGATACCCGTGAGGGAAAGTTCATCTTTTACGAGCTCAACGCCTCTGTGCTGGAGGAGATCACGCTTTGGATAACCGATCTGAAAGGAGACCCCACCGATGATAAAGAACAATAAGAAAAAACTCATCGTATCCTGCGTTATAATTCTTCTGCCCATTGTTGTGGGGCTGCTGCTTTGGAACAAGCTGCCCGACACCGTTGCCACCCATTGGGGTGCCGACGGCAATGCTGACGGCTTCACCAGCAAGGCGATGGCGGTTTTCCTTATGCCGCTGTTTCTGCTTGCCACGCATTTTCTCTGTCTTTTCGTGACATCACGAGATCCCAAAAACAACACTCAAACGCCTAAAGCATTGGGAATGGTATTCTGGATAGCGCCTGCCATCTCTGTTTTTGGCGGTGCACTCACCTACTTTTCCGCACTTGGTGGGGAATTGGAGTTCTCCGTCTCCCGTCTTATGCCGGCGCTGCTTGGTGTAATGTTTATTCTCATCGGCAACTATCTGCCCAAATGCAAACAAAACTACACCCTTGGAATCAAGCTGCCCTGGACTCTTAACAACGAGGAGAACTGGAACCGCACCCACCGTCTCGGCGGAAGGGTTTGGTTTGTCGGCGGTATCGTTATGATCCTCTCCTCTTTCCTCCCCGAGAGTGTTATCCCCTTTGTTCTCATCCCTGTTTTCTGCGCCATTTTCAGCATTCCCACCCTTTACTCCTATCTGCTCTACAAAAAGCAGCTGAAAAACGGCGACTACATTGAATATTCCACACCGCAGGACAAATTCCGCTCTCTTATAGGCAAAGCCGTGCTGATATTTGTTGTTTTGCTGTTTGCCGCACTCATTGTGCTGATGTTTACCGGAAAGATAACCTACACTCTCGGCGACACCGCACTCTCTGTTGATGCTTCCTATTTTGATGACATCTCCGTGGATTATTCCGTTATTGATTCCCTTGAATACCGTGAAAACTGCGATGCCGGTGACCGCACAAACGGTTTCGGCTCTGCCAAACTTATGATGGGCACCTTCCGCAACGATGAATTCGGCAGCTACACCCGTTATTCCTACACCGCCTGCGATGCCTGCATTGTTATCACAGCCGATGACAAGGTGCTCGTCCTCACCGACACCAACCCCGAAACCACCAAAGCTCTCTATGACGAGCTTGTTGCTCTGGTGAAATAGTGCAAGGAGGAACCCGCTATGACTTTTTGGATCTTTATGCTGCTTTTTACTCTGTTTATCCCCGTTTTGATGCTGATTTTCGGCAGCAGCTTTATAAAAAATGCGCCCAAAGAGATAAATTATGTCTACGGCTACCGTACCGCAAGGTCTATGAAAAACCGTGACACCTGGGAGTTCGCCCACAAGCATATCGGCAGGCTTTGGGTTGTTATCGCACTTATAATGCTTCCGCTTTCTGTGGTACCTATGTTATTCGTCATTGGCAAAAGCCACGATATCATCGGCACAGTCAACTGTGCGGTTATGTTTTTGCAGCTCATTCCGCTTTTTGTACCCATATTTTTCACCGAGGCCGCCCTGAAAAAGGCTTTTGACAAGGACGGCAACCGACGCTGA
>JAFSHJ010000049.1 GCA_017440425.1 Oscillospiraceae bacterium
GGTGAAACGGAAGTTTTTGTTATACTGTTTTTCAACGCTGCGTGCATAGGCGACGAGGTCTTTCACAACCTGAAAGTTCATCAGCGGTTCGCCGCCGAAGAAGTCAACTTCAAGGTTGCGGCGCTTGCCGGAATTCTCAATGAGAAAATCCAGCGCACGCTTGCCTGTCTCAAAGCTCATAACAGCACGCTCGCCGTTATATTTGCCCTGACTTGCAAAGCAATAGGAGCAGTTGAGGTTGCAGGTGTGGGCAATGTGCAGGCAGAGAGCCTTGACAACGCCTGCGGTTTTTGCTTTCAGCTCGCCTGCCATTGGCTCAAAGGAATCGGGGACGAACAGCTTGCCCGATTCTTTGAGGGAGACGACCTGCTCGTAGCACTCCTCAACGTCTTTGGGAGTGATATCTTCGCGGTCGGCATATTTTTGAGAGATGGCGGCGATGACTGTATCGCGGTCGCTGCTCTCGAACATTTCTATAATATCGTAGGCGACCTCATCCACAGCGTGGACAGAACCGGAGCAAATATCCAGCACAATATTATAGCCGCCAAGTTTATATTGATGTACCATGGGATTTATTCCTCCATAAAAAGATGCCGCCGATTTCGGCGGCATCTTTATTTGCAATTACTTGCTTTCCTTTTTATTCTCGCAAGCCTGGTTTGCAATACCGCAGCTGGTCTTGCAAGCGGACTGGCAGGAAGTCTGGCATTCGCCGCAACCGCCGTTCTTAGCGCTTTCGCAAAGATTGCGGGTCTCAATGGTCTTAATGTGTTCCATAATAGATACCTCCCAAAATGATATAATAATTATACTGCAAACAAGGGATTATGTCAATATTTAGGGTGGATATTCTTAAATTAAATCTTAACTTATGTTATTTTACATCGGCAATGCAGACGAGCATACTGTCATCTTCGGATAGACGGTACACAATGCGGGCGTCATCGTGAGAGATCTCTGCGGTGACGTAGTCATAACCGAAGGCATCGGGCAGTCTGCAGAGCTCTGTCACCTCGCCGCCAAGATCATATCTGCAGAACGAGCGGCTCTCATCCGCATTTTGCTGAACAAAAACGCAGAACTCACCGTCCGATGAGAAGACGAGACGGGGCAAAAGACTCAGGTCGGGTGTGAAAGAGACGGGATATTCGGCATCCCTGCCGCTGTCAATTTCACGGTAAGCTATACGGTATTCACGGAAGGTATCCTCTTTATCTCCGGGCATAGCCATCAGAAAACAAAGTCTGTTGCTGTCTCCTGACCAAAAATGCTCAATCTCGGCAAAGCCGTCGTAACGACAGCCTGTTACTCCAACTCCGTCAAGGCCGTAAACAGTGCCGTGTTTGCCGATTTCGGTGTAATAACCTCTCGGTCCGGTGAGGGTCTGGTAGCCGAAAAATATATATTCACCGTTGGGAGACCACTCTCTGATGGGATTAATGGTGTATGGAAATCCCTCTGCTTTGCGGTATTTCTCATATTTTTTGACGGTTGAGGTAATGGACTCGGTGGCAAGCTCATGGCGTTCTCCCGCAAAAACATCGTCATAGAAGAGCTGATATTTGTCATCGCCCTCCACCTCTTTTGTGACGATGGATTTGCCGAGATAGGGAATATTTTGTCCGAAGCCTTTTCCGCTTTCAATATCTGTGGCGGTTTCGGTGGCGCCGTCGGAGATGCGGATGCGCTTGGTGGTCACCATTTTGCAGCGGTAATAGACGTATTCACCGTCGGTGGAAATGGTGTCGTGTTCGTCCTCCATATCGTTTTCGCCTTCCCAAAGCAGGGACTCTTCGCCGTTGTCTATGTTGACGATGACGATGCGCAGAAGGTCTTTATCGGAGTCATCCTCTTCAAGCTCGGCGGCGATAATGAGGCGGGAGGCATCCAGCCAGCAGACGTCCACCAGCTCGAGCTCTCTGTGGGAGAGGTTTTCGGTGCTCATAAGGTCGATATAGCCGTCTTTGATAAGAGAGGTATCGGCTGCTGAACTTTCGGGAACAGCTTCACTTTCGCTGTTTTGGATATTTGATCCTTCGTTATTGTTGGGTACGACCGGCAGGCAGGCTGCCATAGTCAGCATCAAGGCTGCTGCAGCCAAAATGCTTATGATTTTTTTCATAGTATCACCTCTTGGATATGCTGTATTTGAATTATAGCATATATGTGCGGATGTGTAAACGGCATATTGCACTAAAATTGCGGGGGGGCGTTGTTATTTGTGGCTTATACATAATGGCAGCCGGCTGAAACAAGTGAAAAACACCCTGCCGAAATTTTCGGCAGGGTGAAGTGGAAATATCAGAAGATGAGTGCGCCGTACCAATCGGCGAGTTTTTTCAATGTATCGGGTTCGATGCCGCAGCGGGAATCGATAATGTTGCGTCCTGCGCAGAGGATAAGTGCAAATTCCAAGGCCTCTTCGGAATCGGAGATGATGGAGAAGGGCAGGTTTGCCATGTGTGCATTCTGCGACAGCAGCAGAGCGTCGTCATAGCTGTCCACGCGCACCGAGATGACGTCAAAGCCATCGTCCTCGGCATCCATAATATCGTCAGCCATATCGTCGGAGCAGAGGATTGTTTCGGAAAGATCGAAATCCTCCTCAAGATAGAAGACTTCGCGTTCGTTGGCGGCTATGGTATCCAGCTGGGAGAGGTCGCGGTCGGTGTTGACAGCGGAGAAATCGTAGCTGTCCAGCAGCTTGCGGAGTGCCGCAATGTGATCGGGGGTGGTGCCGCAGCAGCCTCCGATGATGGAGACACCCATATCCAATGCTTTTTTCATGGATTCAGCCATATGCTCGGGGGTGAGATCGAACTTTGTGGCATCGTCGGGATGAGGTTTGCCTGCGTTGGGTTTGGCAATGATGGGCACCTTTGCCAGCGGAGTGACCTTCTCGAGGAAGGGGAGCATTGTATCGGGACCGCCGGAGCAGTTGAAACCGAATGCGGATGCGCCCATGGCCTGCAGGATTATCATTGAACTGAGCGCATCGGAGCCGAAGAGGGTCTTGCCGTGCTCGTTGATGGTCATTGTGACGAAAACCGGAAGTCCTGACTGCTTTGCACCGAGAAGTGCGGCACGGATCTCGTTGAGAGATATCATAGTCTCGCAGACAATGAGGTCAACTCCCGCATCACGCAGGGCAAGCGCCTGCTGTGAATAGATATCCATGATCTCCATAAAGGAGGTGTCGCCGTAGGGTTCCATTATAAGGCCGGTGGGAGAGAGGTCGCCTGCCACCATTGTGCCGCTTTTGGTGGATGCCGCCTCACGGGAGAGCTCAACCAGTCGGGCATTCAGGTCCTCAACATCGTTTTCAAGACCGTAGTGCCTGAGCTTGGCTGCGTTTGCGGAAAAGGTGGGGGCGTATATTATGTCCGAACCTGCGCGGATAAAGCTTTTTTGCAGTTCAATAAGTACTTCGGGGTTCTCCAGTATCCAACTCTCTACACAGATGCCGGAGGGCATTCCGGCGGCGATAAGGTTGGTGCCGGTGGCTCCGTCAAGCAGCAGCGGACGGTTGAATTTGTTTTCCATTATTCTCAAGTCTCCTTTCGCAAAAGAGAAGGTTGTTGGCTTAGTATATTGCTGCGCGCATCCGCATTATTGCGGAGCAATAATGTCAGGCAAAAACTCAGGGGTGAGTTTTTGCCTCCGTCAAATCCCCCGGGGTGGATTTGACCGGATGCGCGGGTGAAAGTTACGAGCGAGCCGGGTGCTTACGGACGGATGGTGCCGTCTGTGCGGAACTCGGAGGGCGCAGGTGCGTTGTGGTATTCGAAGGCGGCGGCGTTTTCAAAAGCCGCAGCGGTGACGTCGATGGGAGAGGACCATGCGATGTTGCGGTCAGCATCGATGAGCTCAAAGCGGACAAAGCGGTCGCGGGGACCGATGGTGTATTCGAGATGTGTCAGGTTTTCGCCGTATATCTGACGGTTGGGAGCCCACTCTGCGTTGGATTGGAAGACAGCGGCAGATACAGGGGAGCAATCGATGATGATCCTGTCGCGCCAGACCTCGTAGGTAAAGGTGGGTGCCTGGGTTGCGTAATATTCACCGCGTTTGATGGCAGCGATAATGCTTGCCTGAGAGTTGTCCTCAGCACGGACCATGATGGCGCTGCGGCACTCTTCGCCTGCATACCAGTGGGTATCGTCGGCGGCGACACAGCCAACAAGGTTGCCGTTGGTTGCCATAAGGTCGATTATCCATTCGGAAAAAGCTCTGGAGTTGACGGGCTGGTCGGAAACAGCGTTGTAGATCTCAACTCCTGCCATGTTTTTGAGGGGGAGCAGCATCTCCACACGGTTGATGGACCATGCGGGATGAGCATAGATGGCAGCACCGCCTGCAGCATTGATGGCGTCGATGAGCTCCTGGGGAGTGTATTCGGTGGAGCGGTCGATGGTGAGGTCGGGGATGTTTTCAAAGCCGACAGCCACAATGTGGCAGATGCCGGAGAGTGCATCGCGGCCGTTGATGTGATATTCGCAGCCGGAGAGCAGGGTCATGCCGTCAAATTCGCCTGCAGGGGTGATCTTCCAATGCTCGGTGAGAGCGATAAAGTCGTATCCGTGGTCTTTATAAAGTTGTTTAGCAGCTTCGGGGGTGAATTTTCCGTCGCTGTTAGTGGTGTGGATGTGGGTGTTGCCTTTGAACCATTTGTTGCCGTATTTGTCGGTTATCATTTTGTTTGCGGGTCTCCTTAGTGAAAAATGCGAAAATATATACAGTTTAATGATACCATAGCACAAAGGGAATGTCAATTAAATAAGAGGGAGC
The DNA here is from genome assembly GCA_017440425.1 of Oscillospiraceae bacterium. Lineage (GTDB taxonomy): Bacteria > Bacillota > Clostridia > Oscillospirales > Ruminococcaceae > SIG526. The sequence goes on from JAFSHJ010000049.1 coordinate 4,792, forward strand.
ATAATGATGAAAATATGGTGCCGTATATAGCACTAAATGACGAAAAAATCGGGGCAAAACCGTTGTTAAAAAGCTGTATTTTTGCACCTTAAATTTGTCGAATATTTTGTGCTTCAAAATTATCCGACCCACTTGAATTTGAGTTATCGTTATGCTATAATGCCGCATAAAGAGAGAAGTTGTAAGGAGTGAAAACTTTTTATGATCAAACAGCTTGGCGGAATAAAAGATTCCTTTACAGATATATTCAATTTTAAAAGCGATGAGGGCAGGGGAAGAGTGATCTCCCTCTCCGCATCGTTGCTGACCGCGATTTACAATATGTTTATCAGCGGTCTTTTTTACACCGGATTTTTGACGATGTACGGAATGTCCATCACAGATGCAGGTATATTGTCTTTTGTGCCGTTTATAGCAAATATGCTAAGCATTTTTTCTCCGAAGCTACTTGGCAGATTTAAAAAGCGTAAAAAGATATTGCTCACTGCAAAGGTTATCTACTTTTTTCTGAATATTGTTGTAACCACATTTATGCCGCAGATAGTCACCGGCACAAAGGCAAGAATGATCTGCTTCATCGTTATCTCATCCGTTGCAACCGGATTTTTCACCCTGTTCAATTCCGGCTTCACCACCTGGTTTTACAATTTTTATCCCAAGGAGAGCGAGCGCCGCGCCAGGTTTTTCAGTTTTTCGCTGATAATCTCCTCTGTTCTCAGCAACGTTATCCTGCTTGCCAGCAGCCTGCTCACCGATGCTCTCAGCAATTCTCCCTATCAGAACACCCTCATCATCGTGTTCAGATATTTTGCCTTTGCAATGGTGCTGCTGGAGGTGTTCCTGCAGTCAAAGGCAAAGGAATATCCCTATGAAGAGAGTGAAAACTTAAAATTCAGCGATGTTTTCACCCTGCCCTTCAAGCAGAAAAAGTTTATGCGCTGCATGGCAATACAGTTTATGTGGTGCTTTGTGTGCTATATAAACAACCTGTGGGGATACCATCAGCTCAACCATCTCAAGTTTTCCTATACGTTGGTCAACTCAATGTCCATAGTCTTTGCGGTGTTCCTCATTGTTTTCTCACCAATGTGGAGAAAACTGCTGCGCCGCTATTCGTGGATAAAAACCTTCGGTCTTTCATTGCTCATCCACGCACCTTCGGAATGGTTGATGGTGTTTATGACAGAAAACGATGCCTGGCTTTTCGTGGTGACGATGATATATCAGCACATAATGAGCGTTGGCGTAAACCTCGCCTACGGAAACATCCTCTACATGAATCTGCCAAAAGAGAACTCCACCGCATATATCTGCTTCAACGTGGTGGGCTGCAACATCTTCAGCTTCATCGGAATGGTGTGCGGCACATGGATAAGCTCCTTCACGGGAGACGTGCCGATACCGCTTTGGGGAATGGATTTCTATTCTGTGCAGATAATACCGATAATCAGGTTTGCTGTCTTTATAGTGTTCAGTTTGTGGATGATAATAAGATGGCGCGATTTCACCAGCGATGAGCTTATCGAAGAGATAGATGAGCTGAGAGATGCGGAGAAATATGTCCGCAGAATGAGAAGAAGCGTGAGATAAATATAACAAAGCCGATGATTTTTGATCATCGGCTTGCTTTTCGGTGCTTGAAATCGAACATTAAGTTTGCTATAATGAGAACGATATTATAATGGGGAAGAAGGGCGTTTATGACAAGATATTTGCAGGAATGGAAAGCGTCTTTTACAGAAATATTCAGTTTCCGTGACGAGGAATCCAAGGGAAGGGTGATATCGCTCACCTCCACGCTTTTGGTGACCTTTTACAACGTTTTCATCACGGGAATATTTTATACCGGCTTTTTGACAATGTACGGAATGTCCATCACCGATACGGGTATTCTGACCTTTGTTCCGTATATCGCCAACCTGCTGAGCATCTTTTCACCAAAGCTGCTGGGCAGGTTCAAGAAACGCAAAAAGCTGCTGCTGGGCGCCAAAATAATCTATTATGCCCTCTATATCGTTGCAACCACCGTTATGCCTCAGTTCGTCACCGACACCAAGGCGAGAATGGTCTGCTTCATTGTGATATTGGCTCTCGCAACCGGCTTCTTTGCCTTCTTCGGTTCCGGCTTCACCACCTGGTTTTACAATTTCTATCCTGCAGACACAACCAAGCGCACCCGCTTCATTATGCTTTCCCAGATATTTGCATCCATCCTCTCCAGTTTCGTGCTGCTGTTCAGCGGTCTTTTGACCGATGCCCTCAGCAACTCACCCTATCAGGATACGCTGATACTTATCTTCAGATATGTTGCATTCGGTTTGGTACTGGTGGAGGTGTTCATCCAGTCCAAAGCAAAGGAATATCCCTATCAGGAAACGGCAGACACTAAAATTACAGATGTTTTCACCCTGCCTTTCAAATATAAAAAATTCCTCTATTGCATGATATTCCAGTTTATCTGGAACTTTATGGCGAACCTTAACAACGGTCTGTGGAACTTCCACCTGCTCAACCATCTGGATTTCTCCTACACCATCATTAACACGCTGTCTATTTTGTATACCTTCGTGCTGCTGATATTCTCCTCCCCGTGGCAGAAGGTGCTGCGAAGATTCTCCTGGATAAAGACCTTCGGCATTGCAATGCTGCTTTTCTTCCCGTCGGAGTTTGCCTTTTTCTTCATGAACCCGAGCAACACCTGGATGTTCATTCCCGTGGGTGTTTATCAGCACATAATAAACGTGGGCATCAACATTGCCTATGCAAACATACTCTATATGAATCTGCCGCAGGAGAATTCCACGGCGCACATCTGCTTCAACATTGTGGGCTGCAACATCTTTGCATTCCTCGGTTTGATGACGGGTACGATGATAAGCTCCATAACCGGCGACAACACCATGACCCTGCTGGGAATGGAGGTCTATTCGGTGCAGTTCACAACTATTGTCCGAGGCATACTGTTCATTGTGGTGGGACTCTATCTTGTGATAAAATGGAAGGATTTCACCAACGATGAGATCATTGCCGAGATAGAGGGAATCACCCCTGTCAAGGGAATGTGGAAGATAAAGCTGCTGAACATGAAGTTCCACATACCATTTACCAAAGCATGGCGTGATAACCGCAGAAGCTAAAAATCAAGGGCTGCAAAATGCAGCTCTACCCCAAGGCATTGCCGGATAAGACAAATTAAAACAAGCCTCACTCCCATAAGAGTGAGGCTTTTGTTGTGTGGATAGCGTTGTTTTACATAAACATTGCAACGATGGCAAGTATCAGCATATGCAGTGGATAGAAGGAATAATAGAGATACTTGATGAACTTGTTGTAGGGTCCCTGCGCGCCGTTATACAGCCATATTATGGGCAGCGCCAGCACAGCGGTATACTGCGTGGGAAAATCAAAGGTGTATCCGAACAGCTCAAATGGGAAGGAGACACCGCCAAGCATCTCGCAGTTGATTATAATAATGACTGCCAGCTGGATAAGCATCATGATCAGACGCTTGATGAGGGAGTCTTTGCGGGTGGTATAGGTGAAATAGAAAAGCAAAACGGTTATCACGCCGTAGCCGAAATAATCCACAAATGTGACAAATCCGACTAAAAATGCAATTAAAACGATCAGAGGATAACAGATGCAGCGAACTACGAGAGAGCGGTTTTTAAGCTGTTTGAGGAGCATCATTGCACAAAGGGCAATCAGGAATGTCCAAAGCACGTTCTGGTGCGTGAGATAAAATACTCCACCGCCAACAAGCAGGTTGAAAGGAATCTCCGAGATGACTGCGAAAATCAGCATGCGAAGGAGATATTTTTTATGGTTTTTGGTGTGAAAGAATCCCTCTGCGAGCATAAATGCAAAAATTGGGAAGGCAATTCTGCCTATATAGGCCAATGGGGTCACGTCAAAGAGAAGGATGGCCCAAACGTGGTCGCAGAGCATAAACAGCATTGCTGCAATGTGCAGCACAAATGAGGATATACCGAATTTACGGCGGGCAGTTTCTGTCATAAAACACCTCTTGGAGATAAGATTAAAGTGTATCGATGAGATGCAGAGTGCTGTCGCAGAGAAGCTCGATGTTGCGCTCGTCGGTGACGGTATCACGGGGCGTGTGGATGCGGTCGAGATACAGCCCGAAAATGCGGGAGCGCTTGAATGCGGCAACACCCACGGCAATGGGGAATCCGGATTGATCCGAGGGGTAGAAAACGCGGGAGGATTTGATGACAGAGACGCTCTTTTCCTCTGTTGCGTTAAAGGAATCGGTGATTTTCTCGCCGTAGAGGTCGTGTGCCTTGCGGTTGGGCATAAGCAGAATGTGGTCGCCGTCGGAGATGCAGTCAAAATTGATGAGCAGCTTTTCCGCCATCTCTTTGCGGTGCAGCTTGCGGAAATATGCGGAGCCGAGAAGTCCCGCCTCCTCGTTATCAAAAAAGACAAGAGCCGTGTTTTGGCGCTGTTCATCACTCATTGCGGCATAGACCTCACAGAGCAGGATGACACCGGAGGTGTTGTCGTTGGCAGTGTGGCGGTTGGGCTTGCCGGAATAGATGATGAAGAAAAATGCAGCAACAACCAAAAACAGCGAGAGCTCCGAAAGCCAGAATGCAAGGTCCGGGGAGATGATGGAGCTGACCACAAGAAGATCGAATACATATGTGAGGATGCCGATCAGAATCAGCATGGGAACTGCAATGGCAAAGCCATAGAGAAAGGAGAGGGGAATGTTTTTGGGAAAGATGAGATTTGGGACGGGCATTACGGCACAGGTGTCGTAGTGTGCGGTGAGCACGGTTTTTGCCGTTGCCACGTCACCGACAACCAGGTTGCGGTTGCTGCCAAAACCGCCGGCTTCAACCTTGAGCTCCGGGATCTGCCTGCTCAAAAACTCTATAAAGGCGGTTTTCTGCTTTTTGGTTTTGCGGATCTGATATTTTTCAAGTATGGTGTTGGAAAGTTCGGTCATATAAAAGCCTCGGTTATTTGTTCTGGTCAAGATACATGCAGGCAGCGGTTGCGGCAACAGCACCGTCCGCAGATGCTGTGACGACCTGACGGATGCGCTTGCTGCGGCAGTCGCCTGCAACAAAAAGACCGGGAGTGGGGGTGAGGCAATCCTCGCCGCAATCAAAATATCCCCAGTTGTTGAGGGGGACAAACTGTGCAAAGGCATCGTTTTCGGGCATAAGACCGACAGCGAGGAATGCACCGTCAACCTTGAGCTCGCTGATTTCGCCTGTCTGCTCGTTTTTGAGTGTGAGACCGGTAAGTGCACCGTCTGCGGTCTGATAGGAAGTGACAACGGTGTTGAAGAAGACCTCCACGTTATCCTTTTCGGCAATGGCTTCGGCAAGCTTCTTTTCGCCGGTGAAATCGGCAAGGTTCTGCACGATGGTCACCTTGCTGCAGACTTCGCTGAGCAGAAGAGCTTCCTGGAGAGCGGAGTTTCCGCCGCCAACCATGGCGACCTCCTGATCGGTGTAGAAAGCGCCGTCGCAGACAGCACAGAAGGAGATGCCGTTGCCGATGAGCTCGTATTCGCCCTCAAGACCCAGCATACGGTGCTTTACGCCAAGGGCGAGGATAACGGTTTTTCCGCAGAACTCGCTGCCCTCTTCGGTGAAGACGGTAAAGCCGGATTCGGTTTTTTCTATGTGGGTAACAGCCTCAAGCTCCATATCTGCGCCGAGGTTCATTGCCTGCTCCACCAGCTTATCGGCAAATTCCGCGCCGCTTATCTGAATGGTGCCGGGAATGTTCTCCACCTTGGGGGAGAAGGCGATCTGTCCGCCGAAGCCGTTTTTCTCAACCACAACAACGCTTCTGCCTGCACGCAGAGCATATACTGCGGCAGTCAGACCTGCGGGGCCGCCGCCAACAATTACGATATCGTACAACATAGTCATTTCCTCCATATTCAAACACTAAAAGAGCCGGGTCACCCCGGCTCTCTGTGGTTATGATTTACAGTGATGCCAGATATTTTTTGATCTCGGGAACGCTGTAATAGCTCTGATAGGTGTCACCGTCGGTGATGACGAGTGTGGGTGCGCCCTTTATGCCATATTTGCGGCACATGTCAAGATCCTGATCTGCAATGAGCTTTTCGAACTCTACGTTTGCCTTTGCAAGCAGTCCCTCAGCTACACGGCAGTTGGGGCAGGTGATGCGGGAGAAGAGGATCGCCTTAGCGGATGCGGTGCTCTCTGCCTTGGGGGCGGGAGCTGCTGCGGGAGCGGGCTCTTCTGCTGCGCATACGCATTCTTCAGCGGACTTTACGGCATTTACGCCGCCGCGGAGAACGGAGTTGCCGATATCGTATACCTGACGGTCCTTATATTCCTGGCTCTTGCCGTCGTTCCAGTTCTGAACGGGACGGTAGTAACCGGTGATACGGCTGTAAACCTCGGTGGTCTTGCCGCAGATGGGGCAGGTGAACTGCTCACCGGTGAGATATCCGTGCTCGGCGCAGACGGAATATGTGGGGGACATGGTGTAATAGGGCAGTTTGAAGTTTTCAGCGATCTTGCGGACAAGATTTGCGGCAGACTTCCAATCGGGCAGTTTCTCGCCGAGGAAGGCGTGGAATACGGTGCCGGAGGTGTAACGGGTCTGGAGCTCATCCTGAACCTCGAGAGCGGAGAAGATATCCTCCGTATAGCCCACGGGCAGGTGGGAGGAGTTGGTGTAGTAGGGCTTGCCGTGCTCGTTCGCGGTGATGATGTCAGGATAGAGCTCCTTGTCATGCTTGGCGAAGCGATAGGTGGTGGACTCAGCCGGGGTGGCTTCCAGGTTATACAGGTCGCCGTACTGCTCCTGATAATCGCTCAGGCGGTTGCGCATGTAGTCCAGCACTTCCTTGGCGAACTGCTGGGTGGCTTCGTGCGTCAGGTCGGCGCGCAGCCACTTGGCGTTCAGGCCCACCTCGTTCATGCCGATCAGGCCAATGGTGGAGAAGTGGTTGGCGAAGGTATCCAGATAACGCTTGGTGTAGGGATACAGGCCGTTGTTCATCAGCTGGGTGATGACCTCGCGCTTGGTCTTCAGGCTGCGGGCGGCGATGTCCATCATCTTGTCCAGGCGGGCGTAGAAGTCCTTTTCATCCTTGGCCA
>JAFSHJ010000050.1 GCA_017440425.1 Oscillospiraceae bacterium
CGTGATGGGTTCCGCCGTAGCGGCGAAGATCCAGATACCAGGAGTAGTCCTCCTCTTTGAGACCCAGCTCGCGGATACGCTCAAGCAGAACGTCGAGGCGCTCTTCGCGCTGGCTTCCGCCGATGATCTCGCCGATGCCGGGAACAAGCAGATCCATTGCGGCAACGGTCTTGTTGTCATCGTTCATGCGCATATAGAAGGCCTTGATCTCCTTGGGATAATCGGTGACGAACACGGGCTTGCCGAAGATCTTCTCGGTGAGATAGCGCTCGTGCTCTGTCTGCAGATCGCAGCCCCAGAATACGGGATATTCAAACTCAACGGGAGCCTCTTCAAGCAGCTTGATGGCCTCTGTGTAGGTAACGTGACCGAAATCCGATTCAATGATGGAATCGATGCGGGAGATGAGCTCTTTGTCAAAGAAGTTGTTGAAGAACTCAAGCTCCATGGGACAGGTCGTCCGAATGTGCTTGAGAACGGATTTTATCATGTCTGTGGCAAGCGCCATATCGTCGTTCAGGTCTGCAAAGGCAATTTCCGGCTCTATCATCCAAAATTCTGCGGCGTGGCGTGCGGTGTAGGATTGCTCTGCACGGAAGGTGGGACCGAAGGTGTATACTTTGGAGAATGCGAGAGCCATGCAATCTGCTTCAAGCTGACCGGAAACGGTGAGACTTGTGTTTTTGCCGAAGAAATCCTGGCTGAAATCCACGCTGCCGTCCTCGCAGAGAGGGGGTTCTTTGGCATCGAGGGTGGTCACACGGAACATTTCACCTGCACCCTCGCAGTCGCTGCCGGTGATGATGGGAGTGTGGGCATAGACAAAGCCGCGGGAATGGAAAAAGTTGTGGATTGCAAAAGCGGCCTCGGAGCGCACACGGAATGCAGCGTTATAGGTGTTTGCACGGGGACGGAGGTGAGCGATGGTGCGCAGAAATTCTGCCGAGTGGCGCTTTTTCTGCAGAGGATAATCGGGAGCGGACAGACCCTCTGTTTCAACAGCGGCGGCTTTGAGCTCAAAAGGCTGTTTTGCTTCGGGGGTGAGGATGAGCTGACCGGTGACGATGATGGCGGAGCCCACGTTCAGCTTGATTATCTCTTTGTAGTTTGCAACGGTCTCTGCATCGAGAACCACCTGCAGGTTTTTGAAAGCGGTGCCGTCGTTGAGTTCGATGAAGCCGAACATTTTGGAATCGCGGATGGTTTTTACCCAGCCGCAAACTGTGATCGTTTTATCTGAAAACTGTTCGGGAGCAGCCCAAATGGAAGAAAGCTCTGTTTTGTTCATAACGTTCTCCTTTGTGATTGATAGCGCCGATCGATCAATTATAACCAACGCACATACAATATCATTATACTATTTTTTGGTTCTCAATTCAACATATTCCATAATATAATATTTTATATGGCGCGATATAGATTTGATATGTCGCTTTGTGCCGTCATATAAAAACAGTGGGTTTGGAAATGGCTCTTAATGATTGACAAACGGGAGGATTTGGAGTAAAATATAGTAAGCAGATGAGCCGCTGTGGCGGAATTGGCAGACGCCCGGGACTTAAAATCCCGTGATGGCAACATCGTACCGGTTCGATCCCGGTCAGCGGCACCAAAAAGAAACGACAATCTTCTTATCGAAAATTGTCGTTTCTTTTTGTACTATTCACGTTTCACTCTTCTCTTTTCTCTCTTAACCAAACAAAAAAAGACGACCCGGAGAGAAGGTCGTCTTTTTTAATCAGTTAGTATTCGTTCAGTCAGTTCGCAAACTTAAATTATTTGGAAACTTTCTTTACGCATACAGCACCGGCTGCTACGAGGGATACAACTGCGAGAGCTACGCAAACGCTTGTCATATCGGAAGCACCTGTGCCAACGTTGTCTTTGCCCTCTTCAGCAGCGGGAGCTTCAGCGGTGAAGAAGTACTCACCGAGAGCTTCGCCGGCGGGAACTTTAACTGCGATGTCCTTATCAAGGTCAACAGCAACAGCCTCGTCACCAACATAGAGGTATACGTCCTTGGTGCCGATGGTAGCCTTAACATCAGCGAGGAAAGCCTTAGCGAAGGTTACGGTGGTCTCGGACTCTAC
>JAFSHJ010000051.1 GCA_017440425.1 Oscillospiraceae bacterium
CGAGGCTACTCCGCTGTAAGGCGGAGCCGCCGACTCCGTCGGCGGGAGAGGGGGCGCGTTTTATTTTTTAATACGGCTGAATATCACAGAATTTTTCTGTCAACACTTTTCACAAGGAAGCTTCACTTTTTTAAAGGTGGTTACATAACATGAAAAACCGAAAAAACAAACTCACACTCAACCGTTTTGAATTTTCCGCCCTGTTGGCTCTGCTTTTTGTTGTAATCTCTCTGGCAGTCGGCTCAATGACGGATTTTGCATCAAACTGCAAAAACATCCGCGACAACACCATCCGGCTGCACGTCATCGCCAACTCCGATTCGGCAGAGGATCAGCAGATCAAGCTTGCCGTACGTGATGCCGTTCTTGAGCAATATTCCGCACTTTTGCGCGGACAAAGCAAATCCGATGCTTTGGAAAACACCTCCGCTCTGCTTGATGAAATTGAACTCACCGCCAACCGGCTGCTTGCGGAACAGAATATCAACTGTTCCGCCCGTGCCGAACTGGTTGAAATGTATTTTGCCACCACCGAATATGGCGAATTCACCATGCCTGCCGGCAGATATGACGCCCTGCGCATTACCATCGGTGAGGCAAAAGGGCACAACTGGTGGTGTGTTATGTTTCCGCCGCTATGTCTGCCCGCTGCCACTTCAGGAGATGCTCTCATCACCGACACCGAATTGTACCGCCAATTCGGACGCACCTCCGCAGAGCTTGTGAAGTCTGCCCCCAAATATGAGGTGCGGTTTGCTCTGCTGGAATTTTTTCAGCGGCTGATATACAAAACGAAATGACAGCTTCGGCTGTTATCAGCCGCTATTGCTTTTCCACAAAACCCACGCCGCCATTGACGGAGGACCGTCAATGAGGGCAGACAACTGCCCTTGCCGCCGAAATCGGCGGCGCGGCGTGGTTTTTGTTTGAAAAGCGGCGGCGGATTTTTTCAAACAAACCAATTCTGCAGGTTTTAATGCAGAATTATTTTTACTGTTCTTTGTTTATTTACATTTTCCCGCCGAAAATATGATATAATAAATTAGTTGTGTATTGTTATAATATTTCTTGCGGGGGAACCGATATGACTTTTAAAAGGGTCAAGAAAATTGCAGTTATAATGCTGATAATCGGCACGCTGCTGCTGATACCCACCATATTGCTTGCCATATATGTGGATTCGGCCATATCCACCGTGCTGTTGGTGCTTTCTTTGATAATAAACATTGCAGCTGTAAACACCCTTGTGGTAGGCTCTCAGCTCAAACACCGCAAACGCGCACTTGAAGGAGGTGACCGCATTGGACGTGAATCTGACAAAAATTGAAACTCTGCCCGAAGACAAATATCTTGAACGCACCTGGAGCGAGATAGACCTTGCTGCGCTTGAGCACAATGCAAAGCTGCTCCGCACCATGCTGGGCGACACAAAATGGCTCTCAGTTGTCAAGGCTGATGCCTACGGACTTGGTGCGGACACCGTTCCAAAGATTTTTGAAAAAAACGGCGCAGATTGGTTTGGAGTCTCCAACCTTGAAGAGGCCATTGCCTTGAGGAACAACGGCATAACGAAGCCTATCCTCATCTTTGGCATCACACCTCCCGAATATGCTGCGCTGATGAAGCAGGATGAGATAACCCAGACGGTTTATTCCACCGAATATGCCGAGATGCTCTCACAGCAGGCCGTTAAAAGCGGCGTCACGCTGGATGTCCACATAAAGCTGGACACCGGCATGGGACGCATCGGTTTTTGCTGCACCGAAAATTCCGCAGCGGATGTGGATGTAATTGCCGCCGCCTGCACACTTCCCGGACTCAACCCCACCGGTATATTCACCCACTTCCCCGTTGCCGATGACTATTCTCCCGAGGCTGTCAGCTTTACCAGACAGCAGTTTGCCCGATTCACCGACACTGTTGCCGCCCTTGAAAAGCGCGGCATAACCTTCGAGCTTCGCCATTGCTGCAACAGCGCCGCCACCCTCTCCTATCCCGAAATGCGCCTTGATATGGTGCGCCCCGGACTTATACAGTATGGCTTCTTCCCCTGCAAACAGCTCTCCGAGCCGGACTTTAAACCTGCAATGGAGCTGAAGACGGTCATCTCTATGGTCAAAACCGTTCCCGCAGGCGAATCCATAAGCTACGGACGTACATACGTCACCGACAAGCCCACCGTGATTGCCACCGCCGCCATCGGCTATGCGGACGGATATTTCCGCAACCTCTCCGACACCGCATATATGCTGGTTCACGGCAAGCCCGCTCCCGTTATAGGCAGAGTGTGTATGGATCAGCTTATGCTGGATGTTTCCGGAATCGAAAACGTGCAGATAGGCGATATTGCCACGGTCTTCGGCAAGGATAACGGTGCTTTTCTCTCCGCAGAAGAGCTTGCAGCTCTTGCAGGCACAATAAACTATGAAATTATCACACGCATCGGCAGACGTGTCCCGCAAGTTTTTATCAAATAAAAAATAACCCCCGGATCATTGATATCCGGGGGTTTGTTTATTGGTCTATCAAAACTCGCTGAACTCGTTTTGGATATCCGGCTTCGGCTGCACAACGCTGTAGTCAGGCTCTCTGCCGGAAAGCACCAGCATTGCAATGGGGAAAGAAATGCTGATGCCAAAGAATATTGGGATAAGTCCAAGCAGGAAATATACCATATACTGCGCTCCGCCAAACAGCTTTGCAATGCGGTAGAATGCCATATAGTATATCACCGAAAAGGCTATTGCGGAAGCCATATACACCACAAAGGTAACCAGCATAACGCACATCGCCACGATCATTGTGATCTCTGCCGCCTCGTAGTTATAGCTTGTCTCAAGCTGTGCGGCTGCAAAGCTCATAAAACCCACCCCGAAAGCATAAACTCCCGCCAGCACCGAAAAGGCAATGTGGAGCAGCAGCAAAAGCTTTGCTGTTTTTCTGGGTTTATCGGGTGTTTCGGAAATTTTACCGAAGAGATAGGTGGTTGCAAAGGGTATCCATGCAAGCCAGGGCTTCTCGAAGCCTATTTTTTTTGCCATCCGCATTGTGGCAATCGCATTCATAATGTATATTGCCAAAACTCCTATCATGGCAACCGCCATAACAGCCAGCACAAACACGATGTAAACCGCCAAAAAGGCTATCAGCCCGCCGTCGGTCTCAAGATATTCCAAAACTGCGTTTACGGGATAGGTAATCATACTCCGATCCAACTTTCTAACAGATAATTTGCACGTTCATCTCAACTGTATATCTTTGCTCCGGATGCATTATTCCGCTTTGGGTGCGTTCTGTGCTTTATATGCAATTACAAACATAATTACGGGAAGCGCAACGGAGATGCCCACCAAAGAGAGCACCAGACCGAGCACAAACATAAGCTTATAGTCCTCGCCCAAAAACAATCTTGTGATCTTATAGAACGCGATGTAATAGAAAACCGAATATACCACCGAGACAGCCGCCATTGCAAGGAGCGCCAAAAGCATTGCTATAATTGCCACGATCATCCAGACTTCGGGCACCTCTGCTATTACAAGAGCCATTGCCGCAACCGCAACAATTATCAACCCAAAGGCAAACACTGTCAGCACAATGTTTAAAATGAGCAGCAGTTTTGCGCTTCTGCGGGGTTTATCCCTTTTTGCGGGGTCTTCCGGCAGATAGTGGTCTGCCAATCTTCCGAATGCGTATACGTTTGCATAGGGGATCCAGGAGAGCCACGGATTTTTAACGCCAAGCTTCTGTCCCAGCATCATTACAGCCAAACCCATAAGCACATAGGTAATAAGGCTGCCTATGGATGTCAGCGGCGACAATATCATCTGAATGCCTGATGCGCCCTCCGATATTCCTTCCAGTATGGCCGAGATCTCTTCCAATACTGCAATATCCATTTTATCACCTCATGTTTAAAAATATTTGCCTAATATAATGGTAACACCTGCGCCCATTCTTGTCAAGAATTCTTATGTTGTGCACCATAAAATATTCTCTACCTTATTCTACCGCTGCTCTACAAATTTTCTTCCCGTTCTCTCCAAATTCTATAGCCATCAACCGCTCTTCGGACGTTACCGTAGATTGCTTCTACTCTATATCGGTTTTATAATAACAGACACAGGATACTGCATACTGCCGCAAAGGAGTGTTGATATATGTCTTTTAAAATTATAACCGATACCACAGCAAACCTCACCAACGCAACCGTCTCCCAAAACGATATCACCGTTATCCCTTTTTCCTATTTTATCAACGACCGTGAATACACCTGCACCGATATCGACAGCTTTGATGACACCGACTACTATACTTCCATCAAAAACGGAACCGTTGTCACCACCTCTCAGATAAATCCGCAGGGTTACATCGATTGCTTTGAGCCGTTTTTGAAGGATGGCAAGGATATTCTCTTTATCGGACTTTCTTCCGGAATAAGCGGCTCCTTTGCCTCCGCTCAGGTTGCCGCAAAAACCTTAAAGGAGGAATACCCCAACCGCACCGTACTGCTTGTGGACAGCCTTGGTGCCTCCCTCGGCGAAGGACTCATCGTCATCAAGGCCATCAACTGCCGCAAAAAGGGAATGGACATCTTCCAAACCCACGAACAGCTGCTCAAATTCCGCAGCCGCATATATCAGGTGTTCATTGTGGATGACCTGATGCATCTGCGCCGCACCGGCAGACTCTCCAACATAAGTGCCGCCATCGGCTATGTGCTGGGCATCAAGCCGCTGCTCAAAGGCAACAGCGAGGGGAAGATAGTGGCTTTCGGCAAGATCCGCGGCCGCAAGCAGGTTATAAAAGCTTTGGCAGAAAAATTCTATGCTCTTGCCCAAAATCCCAAACTGGTTGGCATCTCCTACGCAGGCTGCAAGGAGGATGCCGAATATCTTATCTCTCTGCTGAAAGAGAAATTCTCCGGGATCGAGCTTATGCTGGTCAAGCACGAGCCCGTCACCGGCTCTCACATCGGTCCGGGTGCCCTTGCTCTCTATTTTGAGGGCGGTGACACCGTCAGAGAATTTTAACCGCCGCAAAAAACAGCAAGCGTTCCGTCCTTCAGACGGAACGCTTATTTTATACTATTTAAAATACTTTGCTGCATCCACCTTATAGGTGGTATATTCTCTCTCGAAGTTATATCCCAGCTTTTCTGCCAGCGCTACCGATATTTTTGTGGCTGCGTCCCAGCTTGGGTAGAGTCCACGCTCTATACACTCCAGAATCAGCGCTGCCGCGCAGGCAGATGCCAATCCCTTTTGGCGGTGCTCCTCTCTGGTGACTATCTCGATCTCGATGCCGCCCTTGTAGTGGGAGTATGACGATGCGCCGCACACCGGCTCCCCTTCATACAGTGCCTCAAAGCCAAGACCGAACTTTTTATAATCCTCCCATGTGGCATATCTCTCGCAGAAATCCCTGGACCACTCTTCTCCTTTGGCTATCTCGTAGAGTTTTTCGTCTATCTGTGCGACAGTGTATCCCTCCGGAAGCTGCTGTGACATTTTCGTCAGCTTTTCTCTGTCAAAAATCCCGGGTTCTTTTTTGATTGCATAACGCACTGTTTTTTCGCAGGCTTCCCCGAAGGTCTCTTCTATATATTCATTCCAGCGGTCATCCTTTGGCACAACAAACAGAGTTTTACCGTTGAATCCCTTCGGCTTACCGCCTATAAGCTCCATCACCGCAGCTTTATCCGCTTTGTCTGCTTCTCCCGCAAGAAATGTGAAGTCGCCCACGGTTATCTGTCCCAGCAAGATTCCGTTTTTGCATTCTATCATCCGTCCGTTTCCCAGTACTCCCTGCAAAAACGACCAGATGGTGCTTTCCTCCCAGCCTTCAAACAGCTCTGCTATTTTTTGTCCCTCCCTGAGGGACAGCTCTGTAACTCTGCTCATAGACAGCTCCTCATATTCTTTGCAGGCACCTTCGCCTTTGCAGCTTGCGGCTCGTCCCGCTGACTCTGTCAGCGGCAGGCGGCGAAGCCGCCGTGCCGAATCGGAGATTCGGCTGACGAGCCGCGGGTTCGATATTATGCCCGCAGCCTTATTTTATACCGTTCAGTTTTTTCCACATATCATCCAGCCCGATTATTTCACCGTTCATCTCTCTTACAAAGCGCTCACCGAATTCTCTCTGATAGGTCAGCTTCTCGTTCAGAATCTCGTGGCTTATCTCATAGTTAAGTTCTCCGTGGATGGCCATCATCCACTTGCCTCGTTCTTCAACCATAAACTCGGCGCCTTCCATCACGGTCTTGCCGTTGGCGGCACATTCAATACTGCTCATCCACACGTCGTAGCACCCGAAATGGTCCAGGTAGTCCGCATCCTGATGCAGCTTGACCCAATAGGGATATCTGTCATCGTTCGGATATCTGTCGTCGTGCACCTCTATTATATGGCAGATGTCATTCAGTTCAGCCTCGGTGCAGAGGTCTTTGATAAGCTCACGGGTACGTTCTGCGCCAACTTTACCGTGTTCTGCCCTTTTAACGTCGCCGTTTGCCATATCGTGAAACAGCGCCGCCGCCAGCATTATGTCATCGTGGGAGTCGTCATCGGGCAGCATCAGCTTGCGAATGGCTACAGACATCTTGCCCACCCGCTCTCCGTGGTGATATTTGTTGCCCCGCTCTTTCCAGGGGTGACTTTTTTTATCCATCAACAAATCTGCCGCAATGGCTTTAATTTTTTCAATATCCAAATTGTTTTCTCCTTGCCTGAGTTTCTTTTTTATTATAGCATTTTTTAGCGCAAAAAGAAATAACCTCCGCCAAATAGTTTTCGGTTGACATAATCTGCCAATTATTGTAAAATTAAACTTACACCATTCACACGGAGGAAAGCGTTTTGAGAGAGATTAAAGCAGTTATTTTCGATATGTACGGAGTAATAGTCAAGGATCCCACCGGCGGTCTTTCCGATTATATTTCCGCTGTCTCTCCCCACATACCCTACGATGCAATATATGAGCACTGGATCCCCGCATCCAAAGGTCTGCTCACCTCCAAAGAGTTTTTCAATAATCTTGGCTTTGCCGACCACGCCGCCACCGAAGCCGACTATATCGACACTATCGAGATAAACACCGATGTGTTTGATGCAGTTGCAAAGCTCCGTGAAAAGGGGATCAAAACCGCCATTCTCTCCAACGATATTGCGGAGTGGAATTTGGCGCTGCGCCAAAAACACGGTCTAGACAGCTTTTTTGATGCCGTTACAGTCAGCGGTGAGGAGGGTTTCACCAAACCCGACAGACGCATCTATGAACTGACCCTTGCACGTCTGGGTGTTGCACCCGAAAACTGCGTATATATCGACGACCGCGAATATTTTTTGGATACCGCAGAGGCTCTCGGAATGCGTCCAATCCTCTTCAACAGCAGAAACGTGGAATACGACGGAGATATCGCCTATAAATTTGCGGATATTCTGGAAATATTGCAGATTTGATATTGACAAAACCGCATAAATGCAGTATAATTTTGTGTTGTAACTTAATATCGCCTTATCAAGAGTGGCTGAGGGACAGGCCCTGTGAAGCCCGACAACCTGCTTAAAAAGCAAGGTGCCAAATCCTGCGGAAAACAACCGAGAGATAGGGAAATTTTTTAAATTCTCGCCCTCTCGGCGGGATATTTTTATTTTGTAAATCTTTTATCAACATAAAGAATTAATTAAATGAAAGGATGAAGTCAGAATGCAAAACGATTACCTCTTTACTTCCGAATCCGTAACCTGCGGACACCCCGACAAGGTCTGCGACCAGATCTCCGATGCTGTTCTTGACGAAATTTTGGCTAACGACAAAAATGCACGTGTTGCCTGCGAGACCATTGCCACCACCGGTCTCGTGCTGGTTATGGGTGAGATCACCACCGATTGCTATATCGATATTCCCCGCATTGCAAGAAACGTCATCACCGATATCGGCTACAACTGCGCCGACCACGGCTTTGACGGCAACACCTGTGCTGTTCTCTCTGCCATCGACGAGCAGTCCGGCGACATCGCTATGGGCGTTGATGCAGCTCTTGAGCTGAAAAACGGCGACAACGACAGCTACAACCTCACCGGCGCCGGTGACCAGGGCATGATGTTCGGTTATGCCTGCACCGAGACTCCTGAGCTTATGCCTATGCCCAGTGCCACCGCTCACAAGCTTGCCAAAAAGCTTGAAGGCGTAAGACGCGACGGCACCCTCCCCTATCTCCGTCCCGACGGCAAAACTCAGGTCACAGTAGAATACGTTGACGGCAAACCCGTCCGCATCGATACCGTAGTCATCTCCTCCCAGCACGATGACAACGTTACCCTCGAAAAGCTCCGCTCCGAGATTTTGGAGACCGTTATCCTCCCCACTATCCCCGCAGAGCTGCTTAAGGATACCAAATATTTTATCAACCCCACCGGCCGCTTCGTTATCGGCGGACCTCACGGCGACAGCGGTCTCACCGGACGCAAGATCATCGTTGACACCTACGGCGGATATGCCCGTCACGGCGGCGGCGCTTTCTCCGGCAAGGACCCC
>JAFSHJ010000052.1 GCA_017440425.1 Oscillospiraceae bacterium
GCCCTTGAGCAGCAGCAAAAACTCGGGAATGACCTCTTTGATGTTGTCCGCAATGTAAACCTGGTTGCAGAAAAGCTTTACTTCACCCTGCATGACCTCCACGCTGTCGCTCTGCTTCGGGAAGAAGAGGATGCCCTTGAGGTTGAAGGGATAATCCACGTTGAGGTGTATCCAAAAGAGGGGCGGATTGTAATCGTTAAAGGTGTCGCGGTAGAATTTCTCGTATTCTTCCTTGGTGCAATCTTTGGGAGCTTTTTTCCAAAGCGGCTCGGTGTCATTCACGGGAAGGGGCGCCGGCTTTTCTTTTTTGCAATCGTCACAGTCGCAGCCCTCTTCGTGCTTGTCTTCCGTCTCTGCTGCGTTGGTGAGATATATCTCATATGGCATAAATCCGCAGTAGCGGCGGGTTATCTGGCGCACACGCCACTCTTCCAGGAACTCTGCGGAATCCTCGCCGATGTGCAGGATAACGGTGGTACCCACGGTATCTCTGCTGCCCTCCCCTATCTCGTAGGTGGAATCGCCGTCGCTGCTCCAATGAACGGGTGTGGCACCCTCTTGATAGGACAGAGTCTCAATTTCAACAGTATCTGCAACCATATATGCGGAATAGAAGCCGAGACCGAAATGACCGATGATGCCTGCATCGCCGTCGGCCTTGTCCTTATATTGCTCGATGAAATCCTTTGCGCCGGAGAAAGCTATCTGTGTGATGTATTTCTCCACCTCGTCCTCGGTCATGCCGATGCCGTTATCGGAAAAAGAGAGAGTCTTTGCCTCTTTATCCAAAACGATATCTATTCTCGGCTTCTCGCCGCTGTCCTCCACCTCACCGATGGAAACCAGACGGCGCAGCTTGGAGATGGCATCGCATCCGTTGGAAACTATCTCACGCAGAAAGATGTCTTTATCGGAATAGAGCCATTTTTTAATTATGGGAAAAAGATTTTCCGAATTGATTTTGAGTTGTCCTTCACGAGACATAATTTTTACCTCCGTGGTTTTCTTATAAATATATTTAACCTCTTTTGTTTTAAAAAGAGGTTAAATAATTAGATGTATTTTTTAAATTTTAGTGACCGCAGCCTTCACAGTCTCCGCTGCAGACGCTCACTTCAAGATCTGCGGGAGGCTCAAGACCCTGCTTCTTATAGTAATCTATGAGAGCGGCCTTAACTGCCTGCTCTGCCAGAACAGAGCAATGGATCTTGACGGGGGGCAGACCGTCCAGCGCCTCAACAACAGCCTTGTTGGTGATGGTGAGAGCCTCTTCAATGCTCTTGCCCTTGATCATCTCGGTTGCCATGGAGCTGGTGGCGATGGCTGCGCCGCAGCCAAAGGTCTTAAATTTTACATCGCTGATGATGCCGTTTTCAATTTTGAGATATATCTTCATTATATCTCCGCACTTGGCGTTGCCAACCTCGCCGATGCCGTCAGCATCAGCAATTTCGCCCACGTTGCGGGGGTTGGCGAAATGGTCCATAACCTTTTCAGAATACAACATTGTAAATCTCCACTTTTCTATATCAGAGTTATTGATTTTCTTCTTTGACTATCTTCTCCCACAGCGGAGACATCATACGCAGTCTCTCGATGATGGGGGGAAGTTTTTCGAGGATGTAATCCACATCCTCATCGGTGTTATAATCGTTGAGGGAAAGTCTCAGCGAGCCGTGTGCTATCTCTGCGGGGAGACCGATTGCAAGCAGCACGTGGCTGGGATCCAGCGAGCCAGAGGTGCAGGCAGAGCCGGAGGATGCGCAGATGCCGTTCATATCCAGCATCAGCAGCAGCGATTCGCCCTCGATGCCCTCAAAGGAGATGTTGACGTTTCCGGGGAGTCTGTGCTCACGGGAGCCGTTGAGTCTGCATCTCTTTATTCCGATGATGCCGTCGATGAGACGGTCTCTCATTGCGGTGACCTTTGCGATGCGCTCTTCTGCGGTTGCGGCGGCATATTCCATTGCCTCGCCCAAACCGACGATGCCGGCAACGTTCTCTGTGCCTGCGCGCTTTGCTTTTTCCTGACCGCCGCCGTCCATAAAGATATCGATGAACACGCCTTTTCTGATGTAGAGGGCGCCGATGCCTTTGGGTGCGTGCAGCTTGTGTCCGGAGAGGGAGAGCATATCAACTCCCAGCTCTTTTACGTTGATGGGCACGGTTCCAACTGCCTGAACGGCATCTGTGTGGAACAGCACCTTTTTCTCTTTGCATATTTTTGCAATTTCCGCAATAGGCTGGATGGTGCCTATCTCGTTGTTGGCATACATAATGCTGAC
>JAFSHJ010000053.1 GCA_017440425.1 Oscillospiraceae bacterium
AGAGTGTTTTGAGCTTTATTACAGCGAAGATCTCTCTCTTGCAGAGATCGCTGAGCACACCGGAATAACCCGTCAGGGTGTGAGAGATTCCATCAAGCACGCCGAGGCTGCGCTGCTGGAAATGGAAGAAAAGCTTGGACTGTTGGAAAAATCGCAAAGGCTGCAGGAGGGACGTACAGAGATAGTGCTTATGTCCCGCGAGGCAGAACGGATTAACAGAATAGATAAGCCGTCACTGGAGATGTCGGGAATATTGAGAGACATTGAGAAAACGGCAAGAAGACTCTCGGAAGAGACGTTGTAACTCTCTTTGCAAAATCAGCTGAAAGGAATGAGATCATGGCCTTTGAAGGTCTTTCCGAAAAACTGAATGCCGCTTTCAAACGGCTTAAATCCAAAGGTAAGCTGAGCGAGGCCGACGTTAAAGAGGCTATGCGCGAAGTGCGTATGGCGCTTCTTGAGGCTGACGTAAACTATAAGGTAGCAAAAAGCTTCATTGCAGATGTGACCGAGCGTGCCATCGGCGCAAACGTGCTGGAAAGCCTGACACCTGCCCAGCAGGTCATCAAAATAGTAAACGAAGAGCTGACAAGGCTCATGGGCGAGAGCAACGCAAGGATCAACATCTCGTCCAAGATCCCCACCATCATCATGATGTGCGGACTTCAGGGTGCAGGTAAAACCACCCACGCAGGAAAGCTAGCACTCAGCTTTAAAAAGCAGGGCAAACGCCCCTTGCTGGTAGCCTGCGATATCTACCGCCCCGCTGCTATCGACCAGTTGAAGGTCATCGGTGAGGCAGCAGGCGTCCCCGTCTTCGAGATGGGCACAAGCAAGCCCCTTGATATCGCTAAAAAGGCACTCAAGCAGGCAGACGATTACGGCAACGACATCGTTATCATAGATACAGCAGGTCGTCTCCACATAGACGAGCAGCTGATGGAAGAGCTCTCCGAGCTGAAACGCGAGATCAAGCCCGACGAGATACTCTTCGTAGTAGACTCCATGGCAGGTCAGGATGCTGTAAACGCAGCAAAGGCATTCAACGAATTGCTGGAGTTTGACGGCGTCATCCTCACCAAGCTGGACGGTGACACACGAGGCGGCGCAGCCCTCTCTATCAGAGCGGTAACCGGCAAGCCCATCAAGTTTGTTGGTATGGGCGAAAAAATAACCGACCTTGAGCCCTTCTATCCCGACAGAATGGCTTCCAGAATTTTGGGAATGGGCGACGTGCTCTCCCTTATAGAAAAAGCCGAAAAAGAGATGGATCTCTCCGCAGCGGAGAAGATGGCAAACAAGCTCAAGGAAAACGCATTCGATATGAACGATCTGCTTGAGCAGATGCGTCAGATGCACAAAATGGGTCCTCTCAGCCAGGTGCTTTCAATGATCCCCGGAGTGGGCAGCATCAAGGATGAGGACGCAGAGCGCGGCGAAAAAGAGATGCGCAAAATTGAAGCAATGATCTGCTCCATGACACTTAAAGAACGCCTCAAGCCCTCTATTATAGATCCCTCCCGCAAGCGCAGGATCGCAGCGGGCAGCGGAACCAAGGTTGAGGATGTCAACCGCCTGCTCAGACAGTTTGAGCAGATGCAGAAGATGATGAAGCAGTTCAGCGGCAACGGCAAAAAATCCAAGCAGATGCGCCGTATGATGGCAAGCATGCAGGATTTTCCCGGAATGTGATCCCATTGGGTAACATATATTTAAAAAATTATGGAGGTGACAGAGATGGCTGTTAAAATTAGACTTCGCAGAATGGGTGCAAAGAAGGCTCCTTTCTATCGCATAGTTGTTGCTGATTCGCGTTATCCCCGCGACGGTAGATTTATCGAGGAGATCGGTTACTATGATCCCACCAAGAAGCCCACAGTTGTTAAGGTAGATGCTGACAAGGCAAAGCAGTGGATCGCCAATGGCGCACAGCCCACAGATACCGTACGCAAGCTTCTCAAAGACAACGAGATCATCTGACATATTTCAGAAGGGAGATTTCGTTAATGGAAGAATTATTGATCGAAATCGCTAAAGGACTTGTCGAGAAAAAAGATCAGGTCACTGTTGAAGCAGACGCTCCCAACGAGGAAGGCGTTACTGTGCTCCATCTTCACGTTGCACAGGAAGACATGGGCCGTGTTATCGGCAAGCAGGGAAGGATCGCAAAGGCTATCCGCACCGTTATCCGTGCGGCTGCCAACCGTTCCGACCTGAAGATCGCTGTTGAAATTGATTAAGACGGCAGAATGTTAAGCGTCAAATGCATTTAAGCTTTTGGCGCTTAAATCAATAATGGGGAAGATTTTATGAAAGAATATATCGAGACCGGTAAAATTGTTACAACTCACGGACTTAAGGGCGAATTCAAGGTCTATCCTTGGTGCGACAGCCCGGAAGAGCTGACAGAATATAAAACCATCTACTTCAGCAAAGGTGCAAACACTTTTTCTGCAGCCAAGGTTTTGCGCGCAAGGGTGCAGCAGACCGTTGTCATCCTGCAGGTGGAGGGTGTGGAGACCATTGAGCAGGCAGATGCCCTCAGAGGAAAGACCATCTATGTCCACAGAGACGATATCGAGCTGGAAGAGGGCGAATATCTCATTCAGGATATCGTGGGTCTGGAAGTGTTTGATGCGGACGACAGCAAAAAATACGGCGTCATCTGCGATGTGAGCAAAACCGGCGCCAACGACGTATATCACATAAAATTTGAAGATGGTTCAGTCAAGCTGATCCCGTCCATCCCCAGTGTAGTGATATCCCGTGATATCACCGCAGGCAGAATGGAGATAAGACCGTTGAAGGGATTGTTTGACGATGAGGATTGATATTGCAACGCTGTTTCCCGAGATGTGCGAGGCGTTTCTCGGCGAAAGCATAGTCGGCAGAGCAAGAAAGGCAGGATATCTTGATATTGCCTGCCACAACATCCGCGACTATGCCAACAACAAGCACAACAGAATAGACGATCCCCCTTACGGCGGCGGAATGGGAATGCTCATGCGTGCCGAGCCGGTTTATCTCTGCTGGGAGGATGCCTGCAAGGACAGAGAGACCAAACCCAGAGTTATATATATGTCTCCGCAAGGCAAGACCCTCACCCAAAGCATGGCGCTGGAATACAGCAAAATGGACAGCCTTTTTATCATCTGCGGACACTATGAGGGCATAGACGAGCGCGTGCTGGAGGAGATCGTGGACGACGAGGTCTCCATCGGTGACTATGTGCTCACCGGCGGTGAGTTGGGCGCAATGGTGTTTGTGGATTGTGTTGCACGTCTCTGTAAGGGAGTGCTTGCGGACGACGAATGCTTCACAGAAGAGAGTCATTTTTCGGGTCTGCTGGAATATCCCCACTACACAAGACCTGCCGTGTGGCGCGGCAGAGAAACACCCGAGGTGCTGCTCTCGGGTCACCACCTGAACATTCAAAAGTGGCGCAGAATGAAATCGGTGGAACGCACCGCACTCAAACGCCCCGATATGTTGGAGGGCGACAAGATAAACATCCTCACAGAGGAGGAAAAGCGGCTTGTAAAGCAGCTTTGGGCCGAAAAAGCGCAAAAAGAAGCAGAAAACTAAATTGAGAGTTTTGTGTATGATGGTGAAGAAATTATGTTAAATTAGCACAAACGAGTGTTGTTTTTTTGAGGATTATATAGAGATTAAGCAGAATTATTTCGCGGACGAGAAGTTATTTTGTGAGAATTCTTGACGGTTTTTAAAGTTGTGGTATAATATAAAGTACCGACATAGTTTTATATACGGAACTTATGACTAAACAAAACCGGAGCTAACAAGCTGATAAACAGGAGAGTACTTAAAATGTATGTTAAAGATGTAACTGTTCAAAATCAGGTTGGTCTGCATGCAAGGCCGGCAACGTTCTTTATTCAGAAAGCGAATGAGTTCAAATCCTCTATCTGGATTGAAAAAGAAGAGCGCAGAGTTAATGCAAAGAGCCTTCTTGGTGTTCTTTCGCTTGGAATCGTAGGCGGAACAGAGATTAGAGTTATTGCAGATGGCATCGACGAGCAGGCTGCTGTTGATGCACTTGTAACATTGGTCAATTCGGGATTCGCTGAATAAGAGTTTTGTGGGGAGTTCCCACGGGCATCTCTGCGGAAAAAACAACGCAGGAGTAAAATTCAAAAGCATCAAATGCACTTTCCGGGCGGGAAAGTGCATTTTGTTTTGTAATTTTTAACTCATACCGTCTGTGTGAACTCCTGTTTATGCAGGGGCACAGCCAGGCACAAAACCTGCGATATAAACCGAATATACAGAATGATGAAAACACAAAATCCCCTCTTTGTCAAAGCAGAGAGGGGATTCTTGGCAGATGCGGATGTGCGGTCATGAGACGGAATTTGTGCCGATGCGATAACTCCAAACGCCGCCGTCACACTTGGCAACGCAGTCGTGGATGTCCACAGCGCCG
>JAFSHJ010000054.1 GCA_017440425.1 Oscillospiraceae bacterium
CGGTAAACATCCAGTCACTTCTTGTAACACTCTCTGTTCCCAAATTCGATGTTTCTTCCGGCATAAACCTCACCGATCCCTTGAAATCGCTGGGAATCACCGATGTTTTCGACTCTGCTGTCGCCGATTTCACTCCGCTTACCCAAGAATCCTCAATCAGCCTCTCTCAGGCGCAGCACTCTGCCCGTGTCACCATTGATGAAAACGGCTGCACTGCCGCCGCTTTCACAATTCTCGGCGCTGAAGGAGGCGCTTTAATAGACGTTGACGAGATTGATTTTATTCTCGACCGCCCCTTCATCTTCGCCATAACCTCTCTTGACAACTCCATTCTCTTCATCGGCACGGTAAATTCTCCCGTGAAATAATCTCTGTTTGATTTGACATAATAATAAATATGGCGCACCTGAGTCAACTCAGTTGCGCCTGTTATTTTTTGTTTTTCACAAAATATGTTATAATTGATTTTAACCTTGAACCTTTTGGTGTTTTTTCGCGACTATATAAGCGAGATCGATTTCAATACTGCTATATAGGAGGTGATAATATGGATGAATTTGAAGCTTTGCTTAGGGAAAACCTTATCTTTTTACAGCGCTATGTAAAATTCAAAATTAACAACAAACACGACGCTGAAGATATTATCCAAAACGTCTGCCTTGCTGCAACTGCAAAGTTTGGCACTTTAAAAGACCCATTGGCCTTTAAAGCATGGTTGATTGGAATTGCTGCCCACAAATGCAATGACTATTACCGAAACAAAGCCAAAGTTATGCAAATACCCTTGGATCAGCTTTTTGAAACCGTTTTAACTAACGGCAGACGGGGCATCACCGAACATAATGTTGTACGTGACACTTTGGATGAGCTTGGTGACAAAGAAAAACAAATTCTGTATTTGTATTTTTTTAAAGATATGCCACAGGATGACATTGCCAAACAGCTTTCATTGCCTATAGGCACCGTAAAAAGCCGTTTGCACTATGCAAAAGAAAAATTCAAACAACATTATCCTTATTCCACCTTACCGAAAGGAGAAACTGCCATGAAAAAGATACCCGAATTTTTGCCCGAATATAAAATTGAAAGCTCAGAGCTCCCTCCCTTTTCCGTAAAATGGGAAGAACTGCAGGGGTGGCTACTAATCCCCCGTTTGGGTAAAAATATCATATGGGGACTTTACAATATGCCCTCTAGAAAGCGAACGGAATACACCCAAATGGAGGTGATCGGCAAGGCGGAAGTTCACGGTATTGAAGGAGTGGAAATCTCTGCAATTCAGTACGATACCGAAAACTACTACCGCACCGACTCTATACCTAAAACGGAACGCCGCTTTGTTGCCCAGCTCACAGATACCCACTGCCGCTATCTTGCAGAAAGTCACGTTGAAAATGGCATACGCAAGCTATATACATTTCTTGACGGTGACAGTTTTTTGAATAACTGGGGATTCGGAGAGGACAACTGCGGAAATGAGGTTAACCTCTCTTCCAAAGGAATTATCAAGCGCAACGGCAACGCGATAGAATCCTGTGAAAAGGATGAAGTTTTGGATATTGTGGGACGGTATAATGTCACCATAGGCGGTAAAACCTACGATACCGTTTGCGTGATTGATATACAGTGTTTCAATGACAATGTTGCATCAGAACAGTATCTTGACAAAAACGGCAGAACTATTCTTTGGCGCAGATTCAATAAAAACGATTGGGCTATCAGACGCTATAGAAAACTATGGACAGAGCTTCTGCCCCAAAACGAGCGTCTGACCATCAACGGCGAAACTTACGTTCATTGGTACGATTGTGTCACGGATTATATTTTTTGATTTTATTCTTTGCAACATTGCGTTTCAAATGAGTAATATAAAAAATGACGGGGATTCCCCGTCATTTTTCAATTATTCAATGGAAGTTACTTTATAATCCTGAGCTTCAACAGCGTTTTTGAGCATCTCTTCGGTGACGGTGTCGTTGAAAGTTACAACAGCTGTGCCCTCTTTGTGGCTTACCTCTGCAGCCTCAA
The DNA here is from genome assembly GCA_017440425.1 of Oscillospiraceae bacterium. Classification (GTDB taxonomy): domain Bacteria; phylum Bacillota; class Clostridia; order Oscillospirales; family Ruminococcaceae; genus SIG526. The sequence continues at coordinate 2,029 of JAFSHJ010000054.1, forward strand.
CGCCTGCAATGCCTTCAAGAGTTTTCTTAACTCTTGCTTCGCAATGTCCGCACATCATGCCTTCAATTTTCATTGTCTTTTTCATAATTTTATCCTCCGTGTCATTATTTTCATCATCGCTTTCGGCAATGGCTTCCGCAAAGCCTTCCAGCGGTTTTATTTTTTTGTCTTTGGTTGGGTCGTACATTTTGAAAAGATTTATCCGCAGCGCATTTGTGACAACGCAGAAGCTGGAAAGGCTCATTGCCGCCGCACCGAACATGGGACTTATCATCAGTCCCAACGGCACAAACACACCTGCTGCCAGCGGAATGCATATCACGTTATAGAAAAATGCCCAGAACAGATTCTGATGGATTCCTTTAAGTGTTCTTCGGCTGAGACGAATGGCCGCAGGAACATCCAGCAGACTGCTCTTCATCAGCACAACGTCGGCCGCATCAATGGCGATATCCGAGCCTGCGCCGATCGCAATTCCGATGTCCGCTCTTGTGAGTGCGGGAGCATCGTTTATGCCGTCGCCGACCATTATGGTTTTGCCTTTTTCACGAAGCGCCGAGATGACCTGCTCTTTTCCGTCGGGCAGCACCCCTGCAATGACCTCGTCAACCCCTGCCTGCGCACCGATTGCCTTTGCTGTGCGGGCATTGTCACCGGTTATCATTACAACGCGGATACCCATATTCTGCAGTTGTTTTACCGCCTCTGCGCTGTCAGCTTTAATGACATCCGCCACGGCAACTATACCGATAAGCCTGCCGTCAAAGCTGAAAAACAGCGGTGTTTTGCCCTGCTCTGCCAGCTTTTCCGCAGCTTTCTGCATATTTGAAGGCACGGCTGCCTGCGTTTTTATAAATTTAAGGTTGCCGCCGCTAAGCGTCTTGCCCTCAAGTGTGGCGGTAAGTCCGTTGCCGGGAAGTGCTTTAAAATCATTCACCTCTTTGGCAACGATGCCAAGCTCTTCCGCCCTTTGCAAAACAGCCTTGGCAAGCGGGTGCTCGCTCTTTTTCTCAATGGAATAAGCAAGCGCCAACAGATATTGCTCTTCAATTCCCTCTGCAGGGAGAATATCGGTCACTTTGGGAGCGCCCTCGGTTATTGTGCCCGTCTTATCCAGCGCAACGATCTGCGCTCTGCCCGTCTCTTCAAGCGAGACAGCATTTTTGAAAAGCACTCCGCTCTTTGCACCCATTCCGTTGCCAACCATTATGGCAACCGGTGTGGCAAGTCCAAGTGCGCAGGGACAGCTTATAACAAGCACAGAGATGGCTCTTGCCAGCGAATACCCCACGTTCTCACCTATTATCAGCCACACGATAAGTGTTACCAGCGCAATTGAGATGACCACAGGCACAAACACGCCCGACACTTTATCTGCAATTTTGGCGATGGGGGCCTTTGTTGCCGCCGCATCGCTGACCATCTTGATTATCTGCGAAAGGGTCGTGTCTTCACCAACTCTTGTGGCGCGGCACTTTATATATCCAGATTGGTTTATTGTGGCAACGGAAACGCTGTCTCCTACGGCTTTATCCACGGGAATGCTC
>JAFSHJ010000055.1 GCA_017440425.1 Oscillospiraceae bacterium
AATCAACCTCTGCACCGGTGGAACGACCGATCCAGTTCTTCTGGGAAACCTTTACGCGTTCAATGTAATCGACCTCGTCAAGGTCATCGATGAGGCGCTGTGCATATTCTGTGATCTTGAGCATCCACTGGCTCTTTACCTTGCGGACGATCTCGCCGCCGCAGCGCTCACATACGCCGCCTACGACCTCTTCGTTTGCAAGAACGCACTTGCAGGATGTGCACCAGTTAACTGCCATCTCTTTTTTGTATGCAAGTCCGTGTTTGAAGAGCTGAATGAATATCCACTGAGTCCACTTATAGTAGTTGGGGTCGGTGGTGTTTATCTCGCGGCTCCAATCGAAGGAGAGACCAAGAGATTTGATCTGCTTTTTAAAGCGTGCAATGTTATCGCGGGTAACTGTTTCGGGATGGACCTTGTTCTTGATCGCATAGTTCTCGGTGGGAAGTCCGAATGCGTCCCAGCCAAGGGGGAAGAGAACATTGTAGCCCTGCATACGGCGCTTTCTTGAAACGATATCAAGAGCGGTATACGGACGCGGATGTCCCACGTGAAGTCCCTGTCCGGAGGGATAGGGGAACTCTATCAGTGCATAGAACTTGGGTTTAGACCAGTCGTTTTCAGCTTTGAAACACTGTTTCTCATCCCATATATCCTGCCATTTTTTCTCGATTGAAGCAAAATCGTAGCCCACTTCAATACATCCTTCCTATATATAATATAAATGCCAAATTTTTTACAGCTCTATCTGTTTAACGTCTGCCCAAAGTCTCTCAAGGGAGTAAAACTCTCTTGTTTCGCTATAGAAGATGTGGACGATAACATCCACATAGTCGAGCAGTATCCAGGATGCGGACTGATAACCCTCGATCCTGCGGGGCTCAAGACCAAGCTTGCTGAGCTGCTCGTCAATTTCATCGCAGAGAGCCTTTGTAAGCGTTGTGTTGCTTGCGGATGCAAGCACGAAATAATCTCCGAGGGAGCTCAATTCTCCAATCTCCAGAACCTTGATATCTGTGGCTTTTTTGCTGTCCAAAATTTTTGCAATCTCTTTGGCAAGCTCCAGTGATGTCATAATTTTTCCCTCCGTAAACATTAATGTGTACAATACTATATTTTACCCTATTTTCTTGCTTTTGTCAATCTTCATAACCACTATTAACTGCGTGGTTTTCAAATATATTGGCTGTTATTTCCGCAAGCTTCTCCTCGTTTGGAATATACACCGCAAAGCCGTTCAGCATTCTGCCTTCGCCGGGCACTATCTCGGATATTATCTCCGCTTCGCCCTCTTCTCTTCGCTCTATCATTTCCACCGCTCTGCCGAGAGTTATATCCGTTTCGATGCTGCCAAGATGTCTTCCCGCCGCAAGCACCAGTTCTGCGCCGCTCTTTTCCATAACTGTGCTCATCAGCGCCCTGAGAAACAGCTCCTGTGCCTGCATCCGTCCGATATCTCCCATTGCATAGCCTGCGCGGTACCGCACGAACCACTCTGCCTGCTCACCGTCAAGGGTCTGCACCCCTTTTTCTATGACTCTGTCCTCGGTGAAAACGATCCTCTGCGGAATGTTCACGGTTATGCCGCCAAACTCATCCACGATCGCCCGAAACGCCTTCAGGGATATTACGGCATAGTGGTCTGTCTCCACCGAAAAGCGCTCTGCTATCAGCTTTTTCAGCCCCTCTATGCCCTCCTGCCCATAAACCGCATTTATCTTGCCCGTGGGATATTTCTCTCCCACATAGGTGTCTCTGGGTATCTGCAGCATAGAGATGCTGTTTTGCGCAAGGTCTATCCGCGCCACAATTATCACATCTGTCAGCCTGCCGCTGTTATCGGTGCCGCAGACAAGCAGGTTAAAGGGTTCTTCGGCTGCTTTTTCCGCCTCGCTTTGCTGCGTGCTCTCTTCAAAAGCACTTTGCTCTTCCTCAAAAGACGTCTCATCAACCACGGAAGATGAGCTCAAGCCGCTTTCTTCGCTGCTCTGTTCCTTTCCCGTTTCAAGGTTGAAGAACAGCAGATAGACCACCGAGAACACCCCGATTATTGCCACCAGCCCGAACAGCACCCTTTTTGTGACGCTCTGCATAAACACCGCTCCTTTGCCGTTATGTAGCATCAAACCTGCAGAGCATATTCATCTTTTTTGTGGATCCACCAAAAAAGTTGGTCTACACTTTATCACATATTGATTATAAGCTGTTACTGTCTCAATAGATATCGGTTCTTCTTTTTCTGTCAAATCTCCGATGATATATGTGAGCGCATAGAGCATTGCATAGTCGATATCTTCTTCCGAAAGTCTTCGCATCACGTCGATATCGGGATAGCTTCTGTCTTCGGAGGTGAGGTCTGCCAGATAGACGATCTGCTCTGTCAGGCTCATTCCCTCTCTTGCGCTTGTGTGATATTCCACTGCGTTTATTATTTCTTCATCCGTCTCGTTTAATTCATGTCGGACGAAAACTGCACCGGCTTTTGAATGCCAAAGTGCCATAGAATTTGCCCACACTTTTTTCTCTTTCCAAAAAGTCGGATAATATTTCACTATTACCTCTTCCTGTTTTAAAAAATGCATATCCTTGCAGATATCGTGGAGCAGACCTGCTTTATAGGCTTTGAATGCATCGCCGCCGTGTATCTCTGCCAGCAAAACACCTCGCTCTGCCACCGCAACTGTGTGGAGATAGCGTTTTTCGCTGAGACGTTCTTTTGCCAGCTGTTTCAGCCTGAGCAGCTCTTCGTTCTGTTCAAAGCTCCTGATTTTTTCTGTATAATCCGTTTTCATAAATGTAATCAGCAATATTTTTCGGTATAAGCTCTCCCACGTCTTCGCCGTTTTTCAGCATTTCACGCAGCTGTGTGGAGGATACCTCCGGCACGTCCGTCTCGGGCAGCATTATCTTTGCGCCAAGCTCACGCAGACCCTCTGCATATTCATCCAGCTCCGAGGGCACGCCCTTGCGTTTCACTCCGCAGACGGTCGCACACTTCAGTATGTCCTTCCAGCGCATCCATTGGTGCAGCGTAAGGAACATATCTGCACCCATTATCAGCGCAAACTCCTCGTCGGGATATATCTCTGCAAGCTCCTCCAGCGTATCTATGGTGTAGCTTTTGCCTTCCCGTTTAATTTCAATATCCTGCGGCCAAAAAAGGCTATCCTCCTCTGCAGCAAGGCGGCAAAACTCAAGTCTGTGCTCTGCCGATGCCAGGTCGGGGGCGGCTTTGTGGGGCGGCACGTTGGTGGGAATGAGCATCACCCGCTCAAATCCGCAGACCTCTGCCACGCCTTTGGCCAACAAAAGATGCCCGTTGTGAAGCGGATTAAATGTTCCACCCAAAATTCCGATCACCGAACATTCATCTCCAATTCAGCTTTACTTTAAATCATTCAGGTCTATCTTGGGCTTTTTGGTGCTTCTGCGATAGAGCACGAAGCGTTTGCCGATAACCTGCACCACTTCTGCACCGGTGCGCTCTGCCAACTCGTCGGCGGCTTCTCTTGCGGTGTAGGGGGAATTTTCGAGCACGGAAAGCTTGATAAGCTCTCTTGCCTCAAGTGCATCCTCGGTCTGCTTTACGATGGTATCTGCGATGCCGCCCTTGCCCACCTGATAGAGCACTTCAAAATCGTTTGCCATTGAGCGCAGTTTTGCGCGTTGTTTACTTGTAAGCATCATAATTCTCCAATATCTTTATTTTCTGTTAAAATCCGGCCTGCTCCAGCTTTTCTTTCAAAGCGCGGAGGGCATTTCCTCTGTGGCTGACGGCATCCTTTTCCTCTGCGGTGAATTCCGCAAAGCTCTTCTCCCCAACCATGAACACGGGGTCGTAGCCAAATCCGCCGCTGCCTTTCTTCTCAAAGCCGATAACGCCCTCGCAGATGCCCTCTGCGGTGATCTCGCTTCCGTCGGGGAAGCAGACACACACAGCGGAAACAAACCTTGCGGTGCGCTTTTCTGCAGGCACGTCTTTCAGCTCGCACAAAAGCTTTGCTATTCTGTCGTCATCGGTAGCATCTTCCCCTGCGTATCTTGCGGAGTAAACTCCGGGAGCACCGTCAAGTGCATCCACGCAAAGACCGGAGTCGTCGGCAACTGCTGCGGCACCAACCGCCTTGCAGATAGCCTCTGCCTTTATTTTTGCGTTTTCCGCAAAGGTGGAGCCGTTTTCCTCGGGATCGAAATCCACGCCTGCCTCGTCCTTGGGGATAACGTTAAATCCCATGGGAGAAAGAATGCGGGAAAGCTCCGCCAGTTTTTTTCTGTTGCCGGATGCCAGCACCATTTTCATCTGTTCCATATAAATCTCCATACCGCAGAATTCAGGCGTGAAACATAATGAACTTTGTGTTTATTATAGGTGATCTTTCACGCCGACCCTCGTTCTTATTCGCCGAAAATGCCTGCTGCAAATTCATCGGGATCAAAGGGCTGAAGGTCTTCGATCTTCTCACCCACGCCCACAAACTTAACGGGAATGCCAAGCTCTTCGATTATGCCAACGATGACACCGCCCTTGGCTGTGCCGTCCAACTTGGTGAGGACGATGCCGGTGAGACCGGCAGCTTCTTTAAACTGGCGAGCCTGATTGAGGGCATTCTGTCCGGTTGTTGCATCAAGCACCAACAGTACTTCCACGTCGCTGCCTGCTGCCTCTCGGGAGATGACGCGGGAGATTTTGGAAAGCTCGTCCATAAGGTTCTTTTTATTCTGCAGTCTGCCTGCTGTGTCGCAGATGATAACGTCGCTGCCTCTTGCCTTGCCTGCGGCAATGGCATCAAACACAACTGCTGCGGGGTCGCTGCCCTGTTCGTGTTTGACGATGGGACAATCCGCACGCTCTGCCCAAACCTCCAGCTGCTCGATAGCAGCGGCACGGAATGTATCCGCAGCAGCAAGCAAAACGCTCTTGCCTTCGTTTTTAAGTCTCATTGCAAGCTTGCCGATGGTTGTTGTCTTGCCTGCGCCGTTTACGCCGATGACAAGAATGACCGACGGTTTTGTTTCAAGCTTGAGGCTGCAGTCACCTGTTACCATCTCGCTGACGATCTCTTTGAGCATATCCTTCACCTGAGATGCATCGGTTGCGCCGCTTGCCTTAACCTTTTTGCGAAGCTCGTCGCAGATGCGCATGGAAGTCTCTCCGCCCACATCGGAAAGCACCAGAGTTTCTTCCAACTCATCCAAAAGATCATCGTCTATTTTTTTGAAGGAACCCATCAGGGAATCCAATTTTTCCTTCATGGAGTCTCTTGTCTTTTTGAGTCCTTCACCTATTTTACCAAAAAAGCCCATTGTGTTTCTCCTTGTCAGTTGCTTTAATCTATCAGCCTGGTGTTTCTCGGCAAATTCAAGCGGTCTCTCATCACCCGCTGAATGTTTTCGCCGTCTATGACCTTCTGCAATCTTATCTCATTGCGGTTTACATAGTCAACAAGTGCCTTTGCAAGCCGTTTACTCTCCTCTGCGTCGCCCTTTTCCAGCGCCCTAAAGCAGACGATAAACATTTTCACATATTCTGCGTGGAATTTGAGCAGCTCCCAATCTTCCCTGCAGGCATTGTTTACAGCCGCATTTTTCTCTATAACGGGGATAAAGTTATCCACCAGCTTTCTCACCGCACCGTAATCTTTGCAGAAAGAGATGTCGGATTCGGTTTTGTAGCCGAATGCAGGGCTGACATAGAGGGTCATCAAATCGGAAAGAGTACCCAGATATTCGTGGACCAGCGGACCGTCGGCACCGAAAGCTGCGTTGTAATATGCCTCCACCTTGGCTTCGTAGTTCTCGTTTTCGTTCCAAAGGGCTGCCGCCATCATGTTGAGGGGCAGAGCTGTTGGAAAGAAGCAGCGCTGTATCTGACAGCTGACCATGCCGTTGATGCCGATCTTGTGCAGATCCTGCATATCACGGAAAAGATTCTTTGCGCAGCGCTCGTAGCCCGGGTCTGCCATGTGTGCCCACATCAGATGATAGTCGTAATCGAAGCTGTCTCCATCGAACTGCTGCTGCCAGCGGCGCAGATGCTCCAGATTCTGCGAAAGCTCTTTGGGAAGGCGGAGCTTGTTGCACTCATAGGGAGGCAGTTCGCCGTTATATTCCAGAAAATCGCTGTAGTTTTTGCCGTAATCACGGGTGATGGGGGCAAACATCATGATAAAGCGACTTGGATTTGCAAGCTTTTCCTCGACCGGCTCCCAAAGGAGATCCACATAGAGCAAAAATACGATCTTTGTCTCCGTGCCCTGCTCGGTGAGCTTTGCATCCAGCTCGTTGAGCATCATAACATACCAATCTGAGGGACGCTTTACAGTGCATTTTTCGCACTCACACTGGTTGTTGGGACCGTCGCCCAGCCAAAAATGCAGCACGTCTATCTGCGGGTTATCCCTGCAATATTTTGCGATGCTGTCCGTCATTATGCGGCGAACTTCGGGGTTGGAATAGCAAAGGTTGGTATCCAGCGGGATGTTGCGGAACACCTTGCGCTTGCCATCCAGCAGTGCAAGATACTGTTCCACGCCTTCCGGAATGACCGTCTCCTCGCCGCTCTCGTTCCAGCCGGTTGCATCAAAACCGAAGGGGGCGCAGGTCCATCCGTGACCTGCCTTGTGATACCTTATTCCCCGTCGGGTTATCTCTTTTTCAAGGCTGACCGTCATTGCGGCAACCTCATCGGCACAGAGCTCTTCTTTTTCAAGATACGGATTGCTGTTGTGCCAATACCATCTGTAGAAGAAGGAGCCCGGCACCAAAAACTGCATGAAATATTCGTTCATGCCAACCTTTGGCACATAGTCGATCATATCCAGCACGTTCTGATATGTGTCTGCACCCTCGATGCAGATTCCGCGGTGGCGGTAGGAGGCTGCCTCGCTTATCTCTACGTTGACATTTTCCACAGCCTTTTTGGGAATACGCTCACCCTCGATGCCGGGGCGCACCCAATCGCAGCCAAGTGCCTTGAGAAAGCGATATGCCGCTATCAGCACGCTGATGCCGTTTGTGCCGGTGATGAAGCCTTCGCCGTTCACAACCTTGACAGCAATACCGTCATCCGCTTTGGGGTCATCCACCGCAGGCAGCTTTTCCTTCAGCTTTTCATCCTGACCCACCCAAATAACACCCTTGAAGCTTTCTGTTAGCTGCTCTGTCTGCAAAACATCCACAACCAGCTGCGGGTCCATCATGTTGAGATATCGGGCCAGTTCGCTTACTGCAAACGCAACAACTTCGCTGCTGCCAAGCTGTCCGAAACGAATTCTGCGATATGTCATCGTGGCACTCCTTTCATCTATGTCAAATCGGAATCTTTTATTTTATCTCCGAACCCATGTTGAGCTTGGATTCTATCTCGGAGACCTCCAGCTTAAGCAGCTTGGAGACACCCACCTCCTGCATTGTGACACCGTAGAGGATATCCGCGGATTCCATTGTGCCGCGGCGGTGTGTGATGGAGATGAACTGTGTTTTTCCGCCCAATCTGCCGAGATATTTTGCAAAACGGGTGACGTTTACGTCGTCCAGCGCCGCATCCACCTCGTCCAAAATGCAGAAGGGGGACGGACTTGCCTTGATTATTGCAAAATAGATGGCGATCGCGACCATGGACTGCTCTCCGCCGGAGAGTGCCGCAAGGTTATTTATTATCTTGCC